>JAOUDB010000293.1 GCA_029859485.1 Desulfuromonadales bacterium
GGTGCCCATGACGATTCGTCGCTCTCTGGAGATAATCCCTGTCGCGCATATGGATAAGGTTCTTGATGAAGCGATCTTGGGCAGCTTTTCTGTGACGTCTTCGGCTGACAATACTGAATACTCCCTGGAGCCAGAAAAATCGGTACATCATTGACCATTTTAACCAATTATTTCTTGACTCAATTTTGGAGCGTCTGATATATATAATCCCGTTTTCAGCAGGGCTTAATCATTCTTTTACTAGTGGAGGTATGTTGTGACTAAGGCAGATCTTGTTAATTCAATTGCAGAGAAGGCGGGACTGAGCAAGGCCGAAGCAGAGAAGGCACTCAAGGCATTTACGGATGCTGTTACTGATGCTCTGAAGGCAGGCGAGAAGGTCTCTTTGGTTGGTTTTGGTACTTTCAGCGTGGGCGACCGTGCTGCACGTACTGGCCAGAACCCTCAGACTGGTGCGAAGATTGAAATTCCTGCAGCCAAAGTTCCTAAGTTCAAGGCTGGCAAGGCATTGAAAGACTCCATCAACTAAATCGGTTAAAGACATAGTTGTTCCAGAGATACTCTGGAACAGTTATGGAGCAGTTGAAAATAGGAAACGTTAAGGAAGGGTTTTCCCTGCAACGCGTTTCCTATTTTCTGTCTTTATGCGGGGCTGTAGTAGAGTCGGTTACAACATCGGCCTGTCACGCCGGAGGTCGCGGGTTCGAGTCCCGTCAGCCCCGCCATTAAAATATGGGCGAATAGCTCAGCTGGGAGAGCATCGGCCTTACAAGCCGAGGGTCACAGGTTCGAGCCCTGTTTCGCCCACCATATTTACAATTTGTTCGGGGGCTGTAGTAGAGTCGGTTACAACATCGGCCTGTCACGCCGGAGGTCGCGGGTTCGAGTCCCGTCAGCCCCGCCATTTTTAATCGAGGCGATTCCTGTAGTGGGAGTCGCCTCTTTCTTTTAGTGTTGTTGACTTTAATCGAGATTTTTAATAAGTTCACGATTGGTAATTATCTCACTCGACGCTGTTTCAGATAGGACTTAAGGAGAAGCTTGTATGCGTTTGATAAATAGGATCGTCGGTGTCATCTTTGTTCTGCTCTACTGTTTATCTTTTTCTGTGGCTTTTGCTGAGGAGAAAACAGCAGAGGATAAAGATTTTCTAAAGGTTGGAAATATCGTTCTTACAAACTTGGATATTAATCTTCGGGTTCAAGAGCTTGTTCCTATGCAACTAAGCTTCCATGGTGGTATGAAAGCCGAGAAACTAAATCAGATTAAAGAGCAGGCTGTAGATGAGTTGCTCACAATTTCTTACAAAGCTCTTTATGCTATCGACGAAGAGATTGCAGTTGATTCCGCCTCTTTTGACAATGAATGGAAGAAACTGCTTAGTAAAAGCAAAAACTTCTCAGAAAAGACGCAACCCTATCTTTGGAATAAAGTGCGGGCAGGCCTGTATCGTCAACTGCTAGCGAAGCGTGCTGAAGACGTTGTAGTGAATGACAGGGTCAAAGTCTCTGATGAAGAAGTTTCTTCTTTTTATGCTGAGAATGGGAAAATGTTTTTTCAGCCCAAAACGTATACCGCAAGCCATATCCTGGTGAAGGTTGATCCTGCTTCTAATGCTGAAGAACTGCAATTAATTAAATCCCGTGCAGAAGACCTTCTCGATAGAGCAAAGGCCGGCGAAGACTTCTATAATCTGGCCTATTATGAATCGGAAGACCGAAGCAAATTTGTCGGAGGTAGCCTGGGCACTTTTCATGGAGGTCAGACAGTTGCGGAGTTTGATGAAGCGGTTAAAAGTATGCAACCCGGAGAAATCTCAGGCCTTGTGCGAACGATGTACGGGTTCCATATCATCAAGCTTGATGCCTCGGAAGAAGCGCGTCAGTTGACGTTTGAAGAAGCTGCCCCCAAAATACGCACCCAGCTTGCAGAGATTAAGCGTAAAAAATTATATGAAGCTTGGATGTCTAAATTGAAAGAGCAATATCCCGTTGAACGCTTTGACCAATAAATTGTGACAAAAATGTCGAGAGTCCTTCCATTCCTTCTCCTCATTATCGTGTTGAGTTCACTAAATGGCTGTGTCGGTGCGTCGACACGGCCATTTCTCTGGCAGGACGAAACCGTTGATCTTGTTTGGCCGCCCCCTCCCGATGAACCGAGAATCCGCTACCTTCGCAGCTTGAATGGGCCTCAGGATTTTAAAGTCAAGGATCGAACTTCCGGGGTTTTGGATTGGTTCCTTGGTGAGCGCCAAAAAGATCTCCCTTTGCTTAGTCCTTTTGCTGTCGCAACCAGTCAGTCTGGTTTGGTTTGGGTTGCAGATAGCGGGTCTCGCATGCTCTATCGTCTCGACCTGAATCGTAAAAAGGTCGATTATCTTCAGGCGTTTGCTGGCATTCGTCTCGTTTCGCCGAGTGGCGTCGCTGTTGATGAAGCGTCTCGACGGGTCTTTTTGGCGGATGCCGAAAGCCAAAAAATCTTCGTTCTCGATTTCGAAGGGAATTATCTTGAAAGCTGGGGCCCGACAGGTGGTTTTAAACGCCCTGCCGGATTGGCTTTAGACTCGGCAGGCCGGTTGTATGTTGCAGATGTCATGGGTGAGTCTGTCTACGTTTTTAATGTTGATGGATCTTTAGCGAAAAAGGTCGAAAGTCGGTTAAGTCCTGATGGCCGTTTCAGAAAACCGCTGAATGTTGCTTTGGGACCCAATGATGAAGTTCTGGTTCTCGACGCAGTATTCTTTACCATTGAGGTCCAGGATGCGCAGGGTGTTTTGCTGGGCACTATTGGCCAGCCAGGTGATGCGGCCGGCTATTTTGCGCGGCCCAAGGGGCTTGCCGTGGATCGGGCCGGCCATGTTTTTGTGTCGGACTCGGCATTTGACAACATCCAGGTGTTCGATTTGGCGGGAAATCTCCTGATGTTCTTCGGGGGGGCGGGCGGCCAGTCCGGTCGATTCAACCTGCCCGCCGGCCTTTTTGTGGATCATGAAGACCGTTTGTTTGTCGCAGACTCTTACAACCACCGTGTTCAGGTGTTTAAGCTGCTTCATTAATCTTGAGTCAATCCTTCCTTGGCCCAGTTGTGGCGTATTTTTTGCACATATAAATTGTTCGAATTAAATATTACACGTCATGTCTACTCGCAATTTACAGCCACACTAGGTAATTGATCATGTCGCAGAATAAATATCTTTTTGTAGCTCTACTGATTGTCCTTTCTCTGGTCTCAGCTGATGTGGCCATGTCAATAGAGCTCTCAAACACTAATAATAAACATAACCTTTCGAGTACCGCGACCCATGGCGGACCACACGCTGCCTCTGTTGCGTCGGGAGGTACAGATCAGATCTGCATTTTCTGTCATACTCCACACTCTGCAACGCCGGAATCGACTCTTTGGAGTCGCCCTGATCCGAGTACAACGACTTTTCCGCTTTATAACTCACCGCTTGTAATTGCTGGTACTTACCCTGGCTCCTCCGGCACCGAGATCATTAGTGAATACACGGATAACGGATCGGTCCTCTATCCCAGCGGCGCTTCTCGGCTATGCCTTTCATGCCATGATGGCGTCACTGCTATTGGTATTCTGAATGATGGTACATGGATTGCTATGACCGAAGACTATGTCACTAACGATACTACGGTTATTGATCTTTCGAAGTCTCATCCGATTTCATTTATCTACGACACTCCTGTGTTGACTGCTATAAATAATTTGCGCCCTGGAGATACCTACCAGTTGCCGCAGAATCTAACCGTTTTCACCCCGCTTGACGGCGAGAACAAGATGCAATGCACAACCTGTCATGATCCACACGAAGATACTCGGGCAGACACGGGTTACGATCTTCTACCCTTCTGGCGCCATAAGGGCAGTGGGACGTCTTATGAAGACGTATGTAACGCTTGCCACATCGGCGGCGCCCCTCCGTTCTCCGGTACTAACCACAATTCAGCAGTACTTTAGTGGACAATATGAAAGATAAAGATTTCCATAGAATGTTACCATGGCGAGGTTGTGTACTGATATTGTTCGCTTTTTTAGCGTTAATTGACGTAGCTTTGCCTCTTGATGCCATCGCACAAAAAAGTTTGCTCCAAGGAACACACGCTAACAAATCATTAGTTGCTAAAAGCTGTCGTGCCTGCCACAGAGGCATGACCATGGCTTTGAGCGGAGAGGAGGACTCGTGTTTAACCTGCCACGGGGACGCTGGAACTCGTAATCGTATGGTTCAGGGAGGCTACCTGAAATCTCAAGGAGCGAACCTTCTGCGTGATATAGCGAATGAACTACGCAAACCCTATAATCATCCGGTTTTAACAATTCAGGGAGTTCACAGGCAGCTCGAAGCACTTCCTGAAGAGGTTGTTAACGCGGCCCGCCAT
>JAOUDB010000294.1 GCA_029859485.1 Desulfuromonadales bacterium
CAAGATTGGCGACGATGAGTAAGCAGGCCAACACCGCCTTTTATATTTAGCAGAAGCCTGAACAGCTCAGACACCCTTCAAAGCTGGAGCAGAGAATCAACCTGCTCCCGTTTCCAATTCACAGTTCTCAACTTAAGCTGAATCGACTGACTCGTTGATGCAGACTTAAAACTCAACAAAAGCGCACCCAACAACCTGGAAGGCTCTACCGTCCCCCTCTTTGGCAGAGAAACGGTTTGAAAATCGGAAGGAGGATGCTAACATGTCTGATCGGAGAAAGAATTGGAGAAAACACCGATGGACGTCAATGATTTAAAGCATTTATTAACAGCTTTGCAAGCGGGTGACCTTAGCATTGAAGAAGGTCTTGATCGGCTAAAAGAGCTCCCTTTCGAGGATGTTGGCATCGCCAAGATCGACCATCATCGCGCCCTGCGTCAGGGAGTTCCGGAAGTGGTGCTTGGCGAGGCAAAAACAGCTGAGCAGCTTGAGATCATAGTGCAGCGCATGGCGGCCCATGGCGACAACGTCCTGGTCACCCGGATTACCGGCGAAAAAGCCAAAACTCTTCTAAAAAAGCATCCAGGCAGCGAATACGATGCCGATGCCAGAACTTTCGTTTTGCAGCAGAAACCGCATGAAGACCTCGGCCGTGGGAAAATCCTTATAATCTGTGCCGGAACCTCAGACCTTCCTGTCGCTAAAGAGGCGGCCGTTACCGCTCGCATGTTCAATAATCAGGTCGAAGAGCTGGTCGATGTTGGCGTCGCCGGCATCCATCGTTTGCTGGCCCACACCAATGCCCTGCGCGAAGCCTCGGTGATCATCGTTGTCGCCGGCATGGAAGGCGCTCTGCCCTCGGTGGTCGGCGGTCTGGTCGATATACCAGTCATTGCCGTACCGACTTCAGTTGGTTATGGCGCGGCCTTCGGAGGCGTGGCAGCACTGCTTGGCATGCTTAACTCCTGCGCTGGCGGTGTCACGGTGGTCAATATTGACAACGGCTTCGGGGCTGCATTTGCCGCCACCCGCATCAATCGAAAAAAATCATCATGAACATTCTCTACCTTGACACCTTTTCCGGGATCTCCGGTGACATGATGCTCGGCCTGCTAGTTGATCTGGGCGTCGACCTCAATCTCATCGAAGCAGGACTGGCAAAGCTTTCCGTCTCCGGATACAAGTTGGAGCAGCGCCCCGAAAAACGTCACAGTATCGGCGGCACACGCGTCGAAGTTATTTGCGAAGACAAGCAACTGGCTCGCTCCTGGTCTGAGATCGACGCTATGCTTGCCAAGAGTTCTCTCGCTGAGCCTGTACGCAACCGGGCACGCCGCATCTTCAGGAGTCTCGGTGAAGCGGAGGCAAAAGTTCATCAGGTGACCCTGGACGAAGTCCACTTTCATGAAGTCGGCGCAGTTGACGCCATCGTCGACATCGTCGGCAGCGCTATCGGCCTGCATCTCCTTGGAGTAGAGAAGACCATCTGCACCCCACTGCCGCTCTCCAGCGGCATGATTCGCGGTTCCCACGGAGCCATGCCCTTGCCTGCCCCGGCGACCCTGCAGATTCTGCAAGGAAAACCGGTCAGGAATGCTGACTGCGACCGGGAGCTGGTGACCCCCACCGGCGCGGCTATTGCGGTCGAAATCGCCTGCTTTGGAGATATGCCGGGGTTAACCATCGAACGCATCGGTTACGGTGTCGGCGGCTGGGACCTTGATGACCGCCCCAACCTGCTGCGAGGGATCATCGGCACAGAGAATACGACCGACGGTTTCGAGCAGGATACCGTCACGGTGATTGAAACTCATATCGACGACTCCTCGCCCGAATGGCTCGGCGCCCTGACCGAAAGGCTGTTATCAGCAGGAGCTCTTGATGTCGGGTTAACTGCGCTGCAGATGAAAAAGAATCGTCCTGGCACATGCTTGACGGTTATGGCTCAGCCGCAACGAGCGAATCCTCTGGCACAAATGATCCTGCGCGAAAGCACTGCCATCGGCGTACGCATGCATGAGACCCGTCGCATGAAGCTGCGGCGGGAACCGGCCACCGTACAAACAACTTTTGGAGAAGCTGCGGTGAAATTGATTTACAAGGGGAAGACGCTTCTGAGGATCACCCCGGAGCATGACAGCTGCCAGGCGTTGGCCACAGCCAGCAACCGACCCCTGCCAGAAATATACCGTGCCATCACAACCGCAGCCAATCGTCAATTCGGCCTGGAGGACTAAATGCGGAAACTGATCCTTTTCTTCTCCAGCAACGCCGGTCTTGGCTATGCGCCCTTTGCCTCTGGCACTGTCGGCACACTGGCTGGCATCCCGGTCTTTTACCTGACCAGCGCCTGGCCCTGGTGGCTCTCTCTCATCACATTGCTGGCGCTGCTTTTCCTGAGCTTCTGGGTTGCTGATGCCGCAGGACAGATCTACGGAGTGGCCGATGACGGCCGTATCGTCATCGACGAACTGATCGGCTATCTGGTCACCGTCGCATTTTTGCCCTGGAGCTGGAGCGCTGCGATCCTCGGATTTTTCTGGTTTCGGCTTTTCGATATTTTCAAACCCCCGCCAGCAGGCTGGCTCGATAAAAACCTCAAACATGGCGTCGGCGTGGTCCTCGACGATTTCGCGGCAGGGATCTACGCTGCGATTGCCTTACGCCTGACCTTGTGGTTTTTCAACCTGGGCCCGTAAAAATATGGACTCATGGCGAGAAACAAAGGCTTAAAATTTAACGCAGAGGCGCAAAGTCGCTGAGGAAAAACTTAAACTTTATGAAAACAGCTCAACCCCGGGATTACTCTCTGCATCTTCGCGCCTTTGCGTGAATTAGTGGTTTGAATTGTCTTTAAGCCTGATCTTTGGTCTAAAAACCAAAAGATTGATGGCAAGAGCACCAAAAGGGCCTTCGGTCATAACAAACAAAGCTTTTCCCTTTGCGGCTTTGCGCCTCTACGTTAAAAATGGCTTGTGCTCCTTTCTCTTTGAGTTATTAAAATTATGAAGATAGCCATCCTTACCATAGGCGACGAGCTACTGAACGGTGACCTGGCCGACACCAACACCATCGCAATCAGTCGGCAACTCATAGAGAATGCCTTGCCGGTGCGTGAAGCGAGCACCATTGGTGACAGTGCAGTTGACATTGCTGCCGCCCTGCGTCGCCTTGCAGAAAGCCACGACGCGGTGATTGCAACGGGCGGGCTCGGACCCACAGAAGATGACCGCACTGCCAAGGCCGCGGCCATGGCCTTCGAACGTTCCTATAGCCTCAACGACAAAGCTCTGCTGCAGATCCGGGCCCGTTTTCAAGAATGGCAACGAGAGATGCACCCCCGCAATGAGAAGCAGGCCATGCTGCCGGGACGAAGTACGGTTATCGCCAACAATATCGGCACTGCGCCTGGGTTCCATCTGCAGCACAAGCAGGCCGACCTCTATTTTCTGCCGGGCGTTCCCCGTGAGATGCTGACGATGCTCAATGAGTACGTCGTGCCTTCCCTGCTGCAACGTTTCCCCGATCCGCCTATGCGCTGCCAACGCACCCTGGGCGTCTTTGGCCTGCCCGAACCAACGGTCGAGTCACGCATCAATCGCAACGTCCTGCCCGAAGGTGTAGAGCTGGCCTTCAATGTGGAATTCCCGGTGGTTCAGGTCAAACTGCGCAGCAAAGGCGAAGACGCCCAGCGGCTGGTGGACCGTGCAGAGTTGGCGGCACGCAAAGCTCTGGGCCATTACGTTTTCGGCATCGATAACGATACACTGGCCGGAAGTACAGCGCGCCTGCTCTCTACAGCCGGCCTGACGATTTCCCTGGCCGAATCATGTACAGGAGGCCTGATCGCACAACTCTTGACCGATCAACCCGGAGCCTCGGCTTTTCTAGAACGCAGCATTGTCTCCTACGCCAACTCCGCCAAAACAGACTGTCTTAAGGTTGAACAGGACATCCTTGATCGTTATGGTGCGGTCAGCCCCGAGTGCGCTGAAGCCATGGCCAATGGCGTCCGGTCTGCGGCCAGAACCGACATCAGCCTGGCGGTCACCGGCATTGCTGGCCCCGATGGCGGCACGGCGGACAAACCGGTCGGCACCGTCTACCTGGCGATGATCAGTCCCCAGGGGAAACGTGTTGAACGCTTCAATTTCTCCGGCAACCGCGAGCAGGTTCGGCTGCGCACAGCCTGTACGGCTCTGGATTGGCTGCGGCGTCAGGCAATGGCTCAGCTCTCGGGTGGCATTCTGGAGAATGAGGCATGAACACGGCGATTCTGATCATAGTCGCAATAGTTGTGTTCATGGCGGCGCGCTGGGCCCAAAAAAAGCAGAACCAGGCCAGAGAGATGCAGGAAAGCCTGAAAAAGAGTGAAGA
>JAOUDB010000295.1 GCA_029859485.1 Desulfuromonadales bacterium
GAGAGACGAATGGAGTTAAAATTGAGAGGGTCTTTCGGCCGCTCAAATAGGCTGTATATATCTTCCAAGACACATCCTCCTTCTCAGGATGAGGGGTTCGCTACAGTATCAGTCCTCTTCAAGCAGCTCTACATCGAGGCAGAGAGCCTGAAGTTCTTTAATAAGAACATTGAACGATTCCGGGAGGCCAGCTTCAAGGGTATGCTTACCCTTGACGATCGCCTCGTAAATCCGGGTCCGACCAGCCACGTCATCTGACTTGACCGTAAGGAATTCCTGTAGCGCATGCGCTGCACCGTAAGCTTCCATGGCCCAGACCTCCATCTCACCGAGGCGCTGGCCGCCGAACTGCGCCTTACCACCCAGCGGCTGCTGAGTAACCAGGCTGTAGGGGCCAATGCTTCGAGCGTGAATCTTGTCGTCGACCAAGTGATGCAGTTTGAGCATATACATAATACCGACGGTGACCTTCTCTTTGAACACTTCGCCGCTACGACCGTCATGTAAAGTCATCTGACCGCTCATCGGCATTCCGGCACGCTCCAGCTCACCTTTGATCTGGTCTTCATGAACACCCTCGAAGACCGGTGAAGCCATGGGAACACCGTGTGAGAGGCGACGCGCCAGCGTCAGGACGTCATCATCGCTCAAAGCATCAATGAAGCCGTTCAGCTCCTTGTTGCCGTAGATGTCCTTAATCTGCTTGCGCAGCTTCTTCGGATCGAGCATCTGATCGATAGAGGCCTGAATCTGCTCACCCAGACCGCGCGCCGCGAGGCCAAGGTGGGTCTCCAGGATCTGACCGACGTTCATACGAGACGGGACCCCCAGCGGGTTAAGGACTATCTCTACCGGAGTACCATCATCGCGGTAAGGCATGTCTTCTTCTGGCAGGATGCGAGAGAGGACACCTTTGTTACCATGACGACCGGCCATCTTGTCACCGACAGAGAGTCGACGTTTGATGGCGATATAGACCTTGACCATTTTGATCACGCCCGGAGGCAGATCATCGCCGCGCTTGAGCTTTTCAATCTTGTCAGCAAAAACAGTCTTGATGATATCTTCACGCTCAGTCAGGCGCCGGACAGTTTCACTGACCTTTTTTTCCGCTTCTTCATCAGCAAGAGAAATTTCACGCCAGAGGCTGAAAGGGATCGATTCCAGAGCCTTTTCGGTAATTTTACGACCCTTAGCCAACAGGGTTTTACCATCACGATCCTTGACCGGGGCAGAAACCGCCTGGCCATTCAGAAGACCGGCCAGCTTGCGCTGCGAAGACTCACGGATGATGCGGATCTCGTCATTCTGGTCCTTAAGCAACTTGTCGATCTCAGTCTGCTCGATGTACTCAGTACGGCTATCCTTGTCCAAACCCTTGCGGGAGAAGACGCGGGCGCCGATAACGACACCTTCGACACCAGGTGGCACGCGCAGGGAAGTATCGCGAACATCACCGGCCTTTTCGCCGAAAATGGCCCGTAGTAGCTTCTCTTCTGGTGACAGCTGTGTCTCACCTTTCGGCGTGATCTTACCAACCAGGATGTCGGTCGGCTTGACTTCAGCACCGATACGGATAATACCGCTCTCGTCGAGATCGCTCAGGGCATCCTCGCCAAGATTGGGGATATCGTCGGTAATCTCTTCCTTACCCAGCTTGGTATCGCGGGCAACACACTCAAACTCCTCAATGTGAATTGAGGTGTAGCGGTCTTCCTTGACCAGCTTCTCGGAGATCAGGATCGAGTCCTCGAAGTTGTAGCCGCCCCAGGGCATGAACGCGACCAGAACATTCTGTCCGAGAGCCAACTCCCCCCACTGGGTGGACGGACCGTCGGCCATGATTTCACCGCGCTTGATCTTGTCACCGACTTTAACGATCGGCTTCTGGTTGAGACAGGTGTTCTGATTGGAACGGATAAACTTGATCAGGTTGTAGATGTCAACACCGGTTCCGGTCTCATCAACCTCATGGTCATCAATCTTGACGACGATACGGCCGGCATCAACGTTTTCGACAATACCGTCGTGTCTGGCAACAACCGCTGAACCGGAATCATGAGAGACGATACGCTCCATGCCGGTACCGACCAAAGGGGCATCAGCACGCAACAAAGGCACGGCCTGACGCATCATGTTGGAGCCCATCAGGGCGCGGTTGGCGTCGTCGTTCTCGAGGAATGGAATCAGTGAAGCGGCCACCGAAACCAACTGCTTCGGTGAAACGTCCATCAGACCGATCTCTTCGCGATTGATCAACATGAACTCGCCGTTTTTACGCGCATTGACCAGTTCGTTAACAAAGCAGTTCTTTTTGTCGAGGGGAGCATTCGCCTGGGCGATTGCGTGACCCTCTTCTTGCAGAGCTGAGAAGTACTGAATTTCGGAAGTAACCTTGCCGTCCGTGACGATCCGGTAAGGTGTCTCCACGAAACCATGAACATTGATTCGGGCGTAGGTCGAGAGTGAAGCGATCAGACCGATGTTTGGGCCCTCAGGAGTCTCGATCGGGCAGACACGACCATAGTGAGTAGCGTGAACGTCACGAACTTCAAAGCCGGCTCGCTCACGGGTCAGACCACCAGGTCCGAGAGCGGAGAGGCGGCGCTTGTGCGTGATCTCTGAAAGCGGATTGGTCTGGTCCATAAACTGGGAAAGCTGACTCGAACCGAAGAACTCCTTAACAACAGCCGAAACCGGCTTGGAGTTAATCAGATCGTGAGGCATCAGGCTATCCACCTCCTGCAGACTCATGCGCTCCTTAATGGCGCGCTCCATACGAACGAGGCCAACACGGTACTGATTTTCAAGCAGTTCACCAACAGCACGTACGCGGCGATTGCCAAGATGGTCGATGTCGTCAATCTTGACCGGCAGTTTACGCGTATTGCCCTTGTCGTCCTCAACTTCCCATTCATGAGAGCCATTACGCAGATCGATCAGGTAGCGCACGACTTCAAGAATGTCATCCGTGGTCAGGGTCGTCACTTCGAGAGGCAACTTCAGCCCAAGCTTGTGATTCAACTTGAGACGACCGACCGTCGACAGATCGTAGCGTTCTTCGTTGAAGAAGAGACTTGTAAAGAGAGCGTCAGAGCTCTTGAGTGTTGGCGGATCACCCGGGCGCAGTCGACGGTAAATTTCTACCTTGGCTTCTTCCGGAGAGTTCACCTTATCCAGAAGGAGGGTGTCGCGCAGGTAGGGGCCGACAAACATGTTGTCGATAAAGAGGACCTTGATGTTATTGATGCCGCGGGTAACGAGCTCTTCGAGCTTGGCAGCCGTAAGCTCTTCATTACACTCAATCAACACCTCACCCGTTGATTCATCAATGACATCGGCCGAAGCGATCTTGCCAACGACTTCCTCTTCAGGAATCTCGATGAATTCGAGTTGTTTCTCTTCAATCTTTCGAATCGCGGCCTTGGTAAACTTACGGTTGGCCTTTACAAGAACCTCGCCGTCGGCATCAACAACCTCAAAGGTTGCACGCTGGCCGAGAAGAAGCTTGGTATTAACCTTTTTGCGATAAACTCGCGTCTCTGCTGTATCACCACTCTCCACAAAAATTTCTTCTGTGTCGTAGTAGCGGTTCAGAAGCTCCTCGACAGAATAACCGAGAGCTTTAAGCAGCACAGTGGCCGGCAACTTACGTCGCCTGTCGATGCGCACAAAAAGGATATCTTTGTGATCAAAGTCAAAATCGAGCCAGGAACCCCGATAAGGGATAACCCGGGCGCTGTACAGAATCTTTCCGCTCGAATGCGTCTTGCCCTTGTCGTGGTCAAAGAAGACCCCGGGCGAACGATGCAGCTGACTGACGATTACACGTTCAGTGCCATTGACGATGAATGTACCATTCTCGGTCATCAACGGAATTTCGCCGAAATAAACTTCCTGCTCCTTGATGTCACGAATCGACTGTACGCCAGACTCTTTGTCAACATCCCACGAGACCAGCCGCACCTTAACCTTCATAGGCGCTGCAAAAGTCATCCCCCGTTGGTGGCATTCCTCGACATCATACTTAGGGGTTCCCAGCGTGTACTCGACATACTCCAAAGAGCAGGTCTCGCTGAAATCCCGAATCGGGAATACTGAACGGAAAACCGCCTCCACACCAATATTCTGGCGGGCGGAAGCAGGCAAATCCGCCTGCAGGAAACGCTGATAGGAATTCTTCTGGATATCAATCAGGTTGGGGATATCGATAATCCGTTTGATTTCCTGAAAGTGTTTCCTAAGTAGCTGGTTATTCGCAATCGAATAAGCCATGGTGTCTCCTTCTAGCTAACTGAATGTATAATAGCCAAGGCCGCACAAGGCGACCTTGGCTAGGACGTGATTATCCGAGGCGGGCT
>JAOUDB010000296.1 GCA_029859485.1 Desulfuromonadales bacterium
ACAATGTCTGCCGCCACGACCTTGCCCCATTCATCCACAACATAGTGGTGAATCAACAGTCCACGCGGTGCTTCGGTTGCCGCTGTTCCGACACCTCCGTTGGCCTGTTTCAGAGTCGCTCGCAAGGGCTCTGAACGATCTGCCTGACGCAGGGTTTCGAGCAGCTGGCCGATGCGTAGTAATGTCCAGCCGATTTCACTGGCCTGGGCAAGGTTATTGCCGTGAATGCCGAATGTCTCTGCGGGCTTATCGAAGCGCAGCTCCCTGCCGGCGGCAAGGGTGGCGCGCGCCAGAGCCCCGGTTAAAAAAGGACCTGCCTGCCCATTTGAATCCTTGGCATGCGAATCTGCTCTGGAACGCTCCCCGAGCAGTTGCGCATATTCTGAAGAGTCGACCTGCTCCTCGCCATAGTAGAGAGACTCGCCTTTCAAGGCAAACGCCTCTTGCAATCCGGTTGCAAGCGGATTGCCTATAACCGGACATGCTTCTGGATAATTGCCCAGTTGTAAAAACTGCTGGCACAGGTCAGGCCAGCAAGCTTGCCAGTGGCGAAGTTCTTCAGAGAGACCGTCGATTAGCTGTTTGTCTGGAATGTAGGCAACGCCACCGAAAACTGGATTGACCGGATGAACCACCCGTCCTCCGGCGATTTCCTGGATAAGGTTGCCAAACGCTTTCAACTTGAGCCCGACCTCTGCCAGGGGCTCTTTGCGCTGCAACAGGACCAGAAGATCGTGAGTGCCGCAAAGGTCAGGTAAGATCAGGCAGAACAGGTGCAGGGCATGGCTCTGCAGGTGTCCGCCAAGCAGCAGGAGTTCGCGGAGCACTGCGGCAATGGTTGGGATCCTGATGACCATGAGCTTTTCGAGGGCCTGCAGGGAGGTCAACTTGTGCGCCGCCGAACAGATGGCGCAGATACGGCAGACTAGGTCGGGCACTTCGTCGTAGCGCCGCCCTACGATCAGCGATTCAAAGAGGCGCGGCGACTCGAGCAGGCGCACCTTGACGTCATGGAGGCGCCCTTCCTTGAGCAGGAGCTCAACCCGGCCATGACCTTCGACGCGCGTTAGAGGATCAACAACCAGCCTGGTCATGTTGTTTCTCCAAAGCGTTCCAGGCGATGGTTAATCTCCTGTTCGGTCAGGCCCGCCGCCAGGAATAGCCGGCATAGTTCGTCGCGGTTGGCCTCGGCGACGACACCACGGCATCCTTCGCAAGACACCCCCAGGTTCGGGCACCTGGCGTTGCAGCCGGCGAGGGTGATGGGGCCAAGGCAGGGTGCGCGATCCCTCTCCAGCAGGCATGGGTTTTCGTTGACGCGGCACTCCATGCAGACCGGCATGACCTGGTGGCCAGCCCAGCCGCCATTGAGGAGAGTGCCGATACTGTTGAGGAGTTCTCCCGGTTCCGGTGGACAGCCAGGAATCTGGCCGTCAACTTTTACAAAATGGTCAACGGGCTGGGGTGGAAAAGTGTTCCAGTCGTCACCTTGCCCGGCGTAGACCTTAGTCATGGCTTGACGGCGTTCGCCTCTAACCAGGCTGTTGACGCCTGCGGTCAGGGCGCAGGCCCCGACGGCGACCAGCAGATGCACCTTGCGCCGGAAGGCCAACAGCCTTTCGAGTTCAGAGGGGGTCGTGATCGAGCCCTCCACCAGACCGATGTCGATCTCTGCATTTTTGCCCAAGGTCGAAGATGCAAGTGGGAAATCGCGGATTGCAACAATCCGCGCAAGCTCTGTCAGGGAAGATTCACAGTTGAGCAACATGAGCTGACAGCCACTGCAGGAAGTAAAGCGGATCCAGGCCAGATTGATGGGCGGCTTCAGTTTCATATCGCCTCCGTCATATTGCGAAGCTGCTCCAGGCTGAAAACGGGACCGTCCTTGCAGATGTAGCGGCCGGCAACCACGCAATGGCAACACTCACCGACACCGCAACGCATGCGGCGCTCAAGAGTCGCAAAGATCTTTGCCGGCGGTATGCCAATCAAGGCCAATTCTTCAAGAATGCAGTGGTAAAGAGCCGGTGGACCGCAGACCGCGGCGACGGTTTTACGTGGAGTAAAAGTCAGGCCTGCAAGGAGTTCGTTGACCAGGCCTATTTTGCAGACAACGCGGCCATCAAGGCTGGACAACTCCTCGGCAAAATCAACCGAGAAGCGAAGCTCTATCTGTTGTTCCAGCGACAGCTTAACTAGCTCGTCGCGAAAGAGCAGCATCTCCGGTTGCCGTGAGCCATAGAGCACGATGATCCTGCCCGTGCGGTGATGGTCTTCAAGCAAGGCGTGCAGCAAGGCTCGCAGGGGCGCCATGCCGAGCCCGCCGGCAATCAGGAGGGCATCCTGATCTCTAAACAGTTCCAGCTGGAAGCCTATGCCGAAGGGCCCGCGCAAACCAATAACATCTCCCTCTTCAAGGTGGTAGAGAGCCTCGGTCACCCGTCCCGCCCGGCGGATGCAGGAGGTGATTAGTCCATTGCGAACCTGATCGCATGAAGAGACGGGAAAGCTGCCGATTCCCGGAAGAGTGATCTCAACAAACTGACCCGGGGCAAGGGCCATCGGCCGTTCGGGAAGGAAGGAGAAGAGGTGGTTGTCAGTAACCATCGGCACAATCTCATGCAGCACGGTGGCGACCGGAAGCAGGGCGTCTGTCATAATAACTCCTCTCCACCTAGCTTCGCGGCGATCTGGTCGAGGTCGATATCGACGGGGCAGACCTTGCGGCAACGACCGCAGCCGACGCAGCTGTTCTGACCTTGCAGCTCGCCGAAGCCGAAAAACTTGTGCTCCAGGCGAAAATGCAGTCGGTTTGAACTTCCGGGCCTGAAATCGTGACCGCCTGCAACCTTGGCATGCTCGGCGAAAAAACAGTTGTCCCAGCGGCGGTTCCTGGTGACTGATCCGTCTGTCGCGGTCTCATCAAGCAGGTCAAAGCAGTAGCAGGTTGGACAGACAACCGAACAGGCCCCGCAGGCCAGGCAGCTTTGTGCTGCTTCTGTCCAGATTGCGGCATCAGAAGAGCTGCGAAGTTGTTCTTCCGTCAGCAGTGGCCGTTTTTCAGGGCTAGTCGTAGGCCACGGCAGGGGCTTGTCCGCAGCCCCGTCGGCGCCGCAGGACCGCAATAGAGCGTCGCCTGCAGGGGAAAGGGCCCAAGCGCGTTTTTGCTCCAGAAACAGATCGCCGGCAACCGGCATCAACTGAGGATCGCAGCGACATTCGGGCAGGGGTTCGCAGGGCGTGGCCACCACCAGGGATCGGGTCCGTCGTTTTTGGTAAGGGAGATCTTCAGCAAAGACCTGATCCAGGTACCAAAGTGCCTGCAAGTCGCAAAGAGGCACACCGACAACTGCAAAAGGTTCCGGTTGCTCAAGCGCGCTGAATTGTCCCGATTGAAAAGACCACAGCTTTTCCCGGGGCGGTAAAAACATTTTTTTCAAGGGGACAAAGGAGGAGAGGGCCTGGTCTGGCAGAGCTCCTGCCGAGAGTGGTTGCAGGCGGCAGAAGCCCTCGGCATCGACTCTTGGGGCGAAAGCCGAACCTTTGGTGATGGCGTCCGCAAGGGTATCGAGGGAGGACTGCGTCAGACGATAGCTTGGCAAGAGAGATTTGACCATGAGAAACCTCTAAGCTCATTGTACCACTCTTCCTTAACTCGGCAATCTCCAGAGGTCTGTGTGAATCAATAGCCGGGAAAATCCCGCATAAAGCTCTATGGTATATGGGAGAAGGCTAATTATCCGGAAGGCTCCGCGAAAACTGAAAGCCGAGGGTGACATGTCTGCCATTGATCTGCTTCTACTCCATCCACCGAGCGTCTATGACTTCAGACGCAAAACCATCATGTACGGGCCCATCAGCGACCTGATCCCTTCCTCTCCTGTCTTCGAAATGTACCCCCTCGGTTTTCTGACCATGACCGACTACCTTGAATCGCGTGGTCTTAACGTGAGAATCGTCACTCTTGCCTTGAGAATGATGAATGATCCAGGGTTTGATGTTGCTAAATTCCTAGCCCGTCTCAAGCCACGGGCGATCGGTATCGATCTGCACTGGTTGCCACATGCACATGGTTCAAGTGAGGTCGCCAAGTTCGCCAAAGAGTGCCATCCGCAGGTGCCGGTTATCTTCGGGGGCCCCTCGGCGAGATCCATGACTTCGGCGTCTCTACGGTTTGCGACAAGAGAGAGCTGTTCTGGAGAAAACATCCGGTGAATTTCCGATGGCTGGGAATCCTGCGTACCTTTTTCGACTTCTGCTATGAATAAACCTTCAGCCGCTGGAGGAGAAGATGAAAGGACAGATTGGTAACCATGTGCGCAGGATCTGCCAGTTGCTCATAAGAGCGGGAAAGTGTCCA
>JAOUDB010000298.1 GCA_029859485.1 Desulfuromonadales bacterium
GAAAGCCCTTGGCGCTGTTTTCGGTGCCAAACAGACGCAAAACCCCTGCTATATCGGCAGCGCCAAGGCCGATGTCGGGCATACGGGTTCGGTGGCCGGTCTGGCGTCTCTGATCAAGGCCTCTCTCTGTCTGGAAACGCAACTTTTACCTCAGATGCGCAACCTGCTGTCGCTCCGCTATGACTGGGTACGCGGCAAGCGCAATTTCATCGCTCCCGAAGCAGCGCAGTTCTGGTTGCGCAACCGGGTCGAAGGGCCGCGAAGAGCCTTGGTCAGTGGCCTTGGCAATGATGGCACCTGCTCCCATGTTGTCCTGGAAGGTTTTGAAAATAAAGCAGGGCTCGCTCAGACCACGACATTTGAACGGCCTCTGGGTGCCCTCGATGAAGGCCTGTTCGTCCTTGAAGCGGATCATGTTGAAGGGTTGCTGAAAAAGCTTACTCAACTTCAGGACTATGTCGCCATGGCCCCTGATGGCGGAATCGAAGCCTTGGCGTTGCAGTGGTTTCGCGAGACGGGTCTCAACCAGAACAAGCAACGTTGTCTGGCCATGGTTGCGTCGAATCGTGCGGAACTGCTTGACCTGCTTGAGCATGCGTTGCTTTCCCTGTGTGACAATCCGGAAAAGATGCTGGGTGGTAATGGCATGAATGGAACGGTGCTCTCTACGAGCCTTCGCGATCGACTTTTCTATGCGCCGTCACCGCTTGCAGGGCAAGGTAAAGTTGCCTTTGTATTCCCCGGTTCCGGCAATCATTTTGCGGGTATGGGGCGTGACCTTTCAGCTCGTTGGCCCGCTATCTACAGTCATCAGGATGGCCTGAGCAAGTTCCTGACCCGGCAGTTTTTACCCGAAAATTTCTGGAAATCTGAACTGTCCGAGACGCTGCATGACGACCATAATGCCCTGGTTATCGGCCAGGTGGCCCTGGGCACTGCAGTCAGCGACCTGGTGCGCAGCTTTGGTATTGAGCCCAGCGCTGTGAGCGGTTACAGCCTTGGCGAATCGGCCGGCCTTTTCTCCTTTGGTGCCTGGCAGGATCGCGACGGCATGTCGCAAAGGCTTAACGAATCGACCCTCTTTACAGAACAGCTTGCCGGAGAATGCAAGGCCGCTCGCAAGGTCTGGAGCTTGCCAAAGAACGAACAGGTCGACTGGGTCTTAGGTCTTGTTGATGCTCCTGCAGAGAAAGTAAAAGAGGCTCTTGTCGGCAAAGACAAGGCCTATCTGTTGATCATCAATACGCACAAGGAGTGCGTGGTTGGTGGTGATCGTCACCAGGTCGAAACCCTGGCTCGCGAAGTCAATGGTCACTTCTTCCCCCTGCGTGGTGTCACCACGGTGCATTGCGAGGTTGCCGAGCCGGTGGCGAAGCCTTACCGGGAGCTGCACCTTTTTCCTGTGACTGCACCCAAAGACATTACTTTCTACAGCTGCAACCTGGGTCAAAGCTATAAGGTCACCACGGATAGTGCCGCCGATGTGATCCTCGGCCAGGCACTGGAGACGGTTGACTACACCAGGGTCATCGAGCAGGCCTACGCTGACGGCGTACGCATTTTCCTCGAGATGGGACCGGGCAATTCCTGTAGTCGGATGATCGGCAACATCCTCGAAGGCAAACCGCATATGACCCGCGCGGCTTGTTACCCGGGGCAGAAAGCGACTTCCCTGATCCTGCGCCTGCTCGCTAATTGCCTGGCGGAGCGGGTGCCGGTAAACCTTGGTGCACTTTACCCGTCGAGTATGATGATTCCTGAGAAGCTTCCCGGGCCGTGGATTGAAACGGTGATTGGCGGAGTGGCGTTCACTCCTGCTCCAATGCCGGACAAGGAGCTTGGGACAACGAAACGCGGAACGCGGGATGTGGGACGTGAAAAGCTTGCAAGCGTAAAACCTGTATCTGTGCCGGTTGTTGAAGCAGGGGTGATGACTGATCCCCTGGTGGCACAGATGGCGGAGACGGCAGTTTTGAATGCCAAGACCCATGAAGCCTACCTGAAGTTTGCCAGCACCATGGAGAAGACGCTGACCGAAAACATCAACCTGCAGATGTCTTTGCTGCAGAAGATGGCGGCCAATGGTGAGCCTATTCCGAGGCTTGAGCCTGTGGCTCAAGCGGGGCGCGAAATGCGGGACGTGGGACGTGAAAGCTACGCACCTGTCCAACCCCTGACCCCCAGCCCCCAGCCCCCGCTTTACAGCCGTGAAATGTGCATGGAGTTTGCCATCGGTTCGATCGCCAAGATGCTCGGGCCGGAGTTTGCCGAAGTCGATAATTATCCGACCCGCGTCCGTTTGCCCGATGAGCCGCTGATGCTTGTAGACCGCATTATGACAGTTGAGGGCGAGCCGCTTTCTATGACCAGTGGCCGGGTGGTGACGGAACATGATGTCACCGCAGATCGCTGGTATCTTGATGGCGGCCGCATTCCCACCTGCGTGGCTGTTGAAGCAGGCCAGGCCGACCTCTTTCTCTCCGGTTACCTGGGGATCGACTTCATCAGCAAGGGTAAGGCCGTCTATCGTCTGCTCGATGCCGTGGTGACTTTCCATCGTGGTCTGCCTGTTGTTGGTGATGTGATCCGTTACGATATCAAGATCGACCATTTCTTCCGCCAGGACCAGACCTACCTCTTCCGTTTCAACTTTGAAGGCACCGTGAACGGCGAGCCTCTGCTGTCGATGCAGAACGGTTGCGCAGGCTTCTTTACCGAACAGGAGCTGGCTGCGGGAAAAGGGATTGTCCACACCAAACTCGACTTGATGCCGCAACCCGGAATCAAGCCTGATGACTGGCGCGATTTGGCACCTTTGACCGTTGAGTCTTACGATGAAGCTCAGGTCGATGCCATCTACGCTGGCGATCTTCCGACGGCCTTTGGTGAGCTCTTTGCTGATCTGAAACTGACAAAACCCTACACCTTGCCCGGTGGTTACTTAAAGCTGGTCGACCGGGTCATCGAACTCAACCCGCAGGGTGGTCGTTATGGCCTCGGTCAGATTCGCGCCGAGATGGACATCAGCCCCGACGACTGGTTTTTAACCTGCCACTTCTGCGACGATAACGTTATGCCCGGCACCCTGATGTACGAGTGCTGCATGCACACACTCCGTATCTTCCTGCTGCGTATGGGTTGGATCGGTGAAGAGGGCAGCACCTGGTGCGAACCGATCCCGGGTGTGGATAGCGGCCTGAAGTGCCGCGGCCAGGTTGTCGAGACGACCAAAACCGTCACCTACCAGGTCAGCATCAAGGAACTCGGCTATGGGCCCGAGCCTTTTGCCATTGTTGATGCGCTGATGTTTGCCGACGGCAAACCGATCGTCGAGATCCCGAACATGTCGATTCGCCTGGCCGGCCTGACACGCGACAAGGTTGAAGGTTTGTGGGGACAGCCTCAGTCTAGCCCCCAACCCTCGACCCCCAGCCCCCGTGTCCTCTATGATTACGACAAAATCCTGGCCTTTTCGAACGGCAACCCATCCGAAGCGTTCGGTGAACCTTACAAGGTCTTCGACAACGAGCGTAAGATTGCCCGCCTGCCGCGGCCACCGTTCCAGTTCCTCGATCGCATCGTCGATGTTTCCGGCGAGCCGTTCAAGCTGCTTGAAGGCGCAACCTGTGAAGCCGAGTATGATGTGCCGACCGCTGCCTGGTACTTCAAGGCGGGACGCCAGCCGGAGATGCCGTTCAGTGTTTTGCTTGAAGCCGGCCTGCAGCCGTGCGGTTGGCTGGCCGCCTATCTCGGCTCAGCTTTGACCAGCGCAACGGATCTCAAGTTCCGCAACCTTGATGGCAACGCTGTACAGCACCGCCCGGTTACCCCGGACTCAGGGACTTTGACCACCAGGGTCACGATTACCCGTATCGCCAGCAGTGGCGGTATGATTATCCAGAATTACGATTTTGAAATCAGCGATCATCTCGGGCCGGTCTATACCGGGGACACGGTCTTTGGCTTCTTCTCGGCAGAGTCTCTCGCTCAACAGGTCGGGGTGCGTGAAGCCCAACCTTATCAGCCGAGTGCCGAGGAAGTCGCCCGCGGTGAGCAGTTTGACTACCCGACCGAAGCACCTTTCCCCGCACCCAAGATGCGTATGATCGATCGCATTGAGTTGTTTGTTGCTGATGGTGGTCCGCAAAACCTTGGCTTTATTCGCGGCAGTAAGCTGGTCGATCCAGATGAGTGGTTCTTTAAAGCCCACTTCTATCAGGATCCGGTTTGCCCCGGTTCTCTAGGCCTCGAGTCCTTTTTGCAACTGCTTAAAGTCGCTGCCGTCAAACGTTGGGGGGGCGCTGCCAACACCGTCCTGGAAACTATCGCGCACAGT
>JAOUDB010000297.1 GCA_029859485.1 Desulfuromonadales bacterium
GTAGACACCCTTGCCGTCCGGCTAACGGTTCCCGTCATCAGGGTCTGCAGAGGACTTTCACCTCCAAGTCACCAGTTGGACACCACATCCAACCGGATGGCGCTTTTGCGCCGTGCGCCATGCCATGCACACCAAACGAAAAGGGCCCTGCAGAACAGGACCCCTAAATAGTTGAATGGTTGTAAGATCTTATAGGCTTTAAGCAACCTCTTTCATGCGCTCAACATAGCGAGGCCGTTCAACGATAAATGACTTGATCTCATTCACCTCGGGAACCCTTCCGGCAATACGAACAATATCGTCAATCACCAGGGCAGGAGCAACATAAACACGATTATCGACCAGCTTGCGACGGTCGCAAAAGAGATGAACTTCGGCACGCACATCCAGCTCGTTAAGAACTTCACGAACATTGGCAAGAACAAGTTCACAGCGTTGACCGCCGTCCGGGTTACAAAGAATATCTATTCGCATGGTGACTTCCTTTCTGTTAAATATGACTCTTTTGGTCAATTATATAATTCTAAATAAAAAAGGCAAGCATTTTCTGCTTGCCTGAAGTTTATTGGAGTAGATAAACATTCTGCTTTTCCAGAGCACGGTCCAGTTGCTGCTCATCGACAACTCTGGCGTCAACAAGAATTTCACCGAAACGTTTACGCTTAGCCATAAAACCTCACCTGCGCAGAAGACACCCCGCACTTTTTTAAACCATTAGGCATGTTAACAAGGTTTAAATAAAAACCTAACTATTTCAAGGAATTGTGCCATTACCACGATCCTATAGCACGGTCTTTTTTTCGCACTTATAACCCAAACAACGGTTGAAAGTATTTAACGCACCGGAAGTAGACGCTTTAGGCGAAGGCGCGAAGGGGTAGAGAAAGTCCGAAAAGAAAACCACTTCAAAAAGCGAAAATAGCACCCTTTGCGTCTTTCCTGGCTTTTCTTAGCGTCTTTGCGTTGGTCTTTTGATTTCAGCTTTGACTGTTTTGGTGTAAAGACGTATTCCCTTTTTTAGGTTATAGACCAGTTTTTTAACCAGAACAGAAAGCTCAAGGAGTTACGAATTTAACGCTTAGAGCTCCATCCTCCTCGGTCACATTGATCGTTCCTCCATCAACCACCTCTGCAGCAATCATGGCACGCCCGATCCTGGTTTCCAGATGATGCTGAAGATAACGCTTCAGCGGCCTCGCGCCATACACGGGGTCATAGGCCGCCCTGGCCACAAAACGGCGGGCTTCTGGAGTTAAATTCAGAGACAAACCACGAGCGGCCAGTCGAGATCGCAATTCTTCAACCTGCAACTCGACAATCTCTTCCGTCTCCTCCAAGGTCAGTGGCTTGAAGAGGATGATGTCATCAACACGGTTGAGGAACTCGGGGCGAAAGCCACTGCGCAGTTCACGCATGACCGCTGCACGAGCGCCCTCGACGATCTCTCCTGTATCAGTAACGCCTTCAAGAAGGTGCTGAGAACCGACGTTGGAGGTCATGATAATCACCGTGTTCTTGAAATCCACGGTGCGGCCATGACTATCGGTGATACGCCCGTCATCGAGGACCTGAAGCAGGACATTAAACACATCGGGATGGGCTTTTTCGATCTCATCAAAAAGCACCACACTGTAAGGGCGACGGCGAACGGCCTCGGAGAGCTGACCGCCCTCTTCGAAACCAACATATCCCGGCGGAGCTCCGATCAGACGACTGACCGCATGCTTCTCCATATATTCGGACATGTCGATGCGCACCATGTTCTCTTCACTATCAAAGAGGGCTTCAGCCAAGGTTCTGGCCAGCTCGGTTTTACCGACCCCGGTCGGACCAAGGAAGATAAAGGAACCGATCGGGCGGCGAGGATCCTTGATCCCTGCCCGGGCACGGATCACCGCGTCAGCAACCAGCTGTACGGCTTCATCCTGACCGATCACACGCTGGTGCAGGTGTTTGTCAATCTTGAGCAGCTTCTCTTTTTCTCCTTCAACCAGCCGGGTAACGGGGATACCGGTCCAGTTTGCAATAATGCTGGCGATCTCATCTTCCGTCACTTCCTCACGCAGCAGGCGCGAACCTTCATCAGCATCAGTTAGCCTGCGATCATCCGCCTGAAGTTGCTGTTCAAGCTCAGGCAGCTGGCCGTGCTTGAGCTCTGCGGCGCGATTCAGGTCATATTCGCGCTCTGCTATGGCAATCTGCTGACGGACTTTTTCAATCTCTTCCCGCAAAGACTGAATTTTTTTAATCTCCTCTTTTTCCGTCTCCCACTGAGCTCGGTAAGTATCAGATTGATGACGCAGGTCTGCCAACTCCTTGCGCAGTTGCTCTAGGCGCAACTGGCTCGGTTTGTCTTTCTCCTTCTTCAACGCAGCCTCTTCAATCTCCAACTGCATCACCCGTCTCGACACCTCATCAAGTTCGGCAGGCAAGGAGTCGATTTCGGTGCGGATCATTGCGCAGGCCTCATCAATAAGGTCAATGGCCTTGTCGGGCAGGAACCTATCAGCAATATAACGATGGCTCAAAGTTGCAGCGGCAACCAGAGAATTATCCTGGATACGCACGCCATGATGAACTTCAAAGCGCTCTTTCAGACCGCGCAGAATACTGATGGTATCTTCGACCGTTGGCTGCTCAACCAGGACCGGTTGAAAACGTCGCTCAAGGGCAGCGTCCTTCTCTATATACTGACGATATTCATCGAGGGTTGTCGCACCGATACAATGCAACTCGCCCCGAGCCAACATCGGCTTCAGCATATTGCCGGCGTCAATGGCCCCTTCTGCCTTGCCCGTACCGACGATCGTGTGGAGTTCATCAATAAAGAGTAGAATCCGGCCCTCACTCTCACGAATTTCGTTGAGAACCGCTTTCAGCCTCTCCTCGAATTCACCACGATATTTGGCTCCGGCAAGCAATGAGCCCATATCCAGAGAGAAAACCGTTTTATCTTTCAAACCCTCCGGGACGTCTCCCCGCACGATCCGTTGCGCCAAGCCCTCAACAATTGCGGTCTTGCCAACCCCCGGTTCGCCGATCAGGACCGGGTTGTTCTTGGTCTTGCGCGAAAGGATACGGATCACCCGACGAATCTCGGCGTCCCGGCCGATGACCGGATCAAGCTTGCCTTGCTGGACCTGCTTAACCAGATCAACACCGTACTTATCCAGAGCTTCGTAAGTCGCTTCAGGATCAGCGCTGGTGACTCTCTGATGCCCACGCACAGCAGTCAGAACCTGCAGCAAACGATCCCGGGTCAGGTTGAATTGCTGAAGAATTTTGCCCGAGGCAGTCTTGCCACCCTCATCAACGAAAGCCAGAAGCAAATGTTCAACGCTGACGTAATCATCTTTCAGCCGCTTGGCTTCCGCCTCAGCCTTCACCAGCAATTGATTGAAACGCTGGGTGACATAAATCTTGTCGGGCTCAACACCGGGGCCGGAAACCGCAGGCAACCTTTGGACTTCCGTGCGCAACGCCTCAGTAACGGTCCCGGGGTCAATGTCGAGGCGCTGGACAAGCCGTGCGACCAGCCCTTCAGCCTGTTCAAAGAGAGCCAGCAACAAGTGCTCACCATCGACCTCGACATGGCCAAAGCGGGTTGCCAGAGCCTGCGCGGCCTGGATGGCTTCCTGGGATTTTTGGGTCATTCGGTTCATATCCATGAGCAGTTCTCCTTATAAAAAACATCATGCAGAACAAGTGGCGACGACGCTTCCGCAGTGGTTAAAAGCATGGTCCTGACTGAGCTGTTCCCCAAGTCTGCGGCTTCAATGTAGTAACGGCAAAAGCCTATTACAAGAATAGCACCACGAATAAATTGCGCAGGATTTTGTAAGTGAAAAGTTAGCAAGGAAACAAAACCTCCAGCGCCCCATACTCAGCTCCTTACGAACGCGACTCGAAGTCCGGCAGATATCTCGACCAAAGTGACCAAAACGATAGGCATAACTCACGTAACCTGCTATAAATATAGGTGTTAAAGTTTTCTGGTTATCGATTTCGGGCCAGTAAAACATCGGAAAACGTGAAACATGAAAAGCAAATGACCTGACTCACGCCCGTTCGCGTTGCTCTCTTGAGACGCAGGGAACGCAGAGGAAGAAACAAACGTCAAAACTTTCCCATGAGCTGTCTTTCTCTGCATTCTTCGCGCCTCTGCGTGAGGCCAGTTTTGCTTTTGTTTTGTTGTAGTTCGTGTTTGTCTAGGTCTTAAAAATGTAATAAGCTAGTCAGTGCCTAACTTGAGCAAAATGGATAACCAGAGAAAGCTTTTAACGGAGAGAGAAACCATGAAAAGCCGCAAACAGTTCCTGGATTATGAATTCCCGGA
>JAOUDB010000023.1 GCA_029859485.1 Desulfuromonadales bacterium
CATGGCTTTTCCTTAGAAGTCTTTGGATTGGAAGATTTTGTCTTAGAACCAACAGTGTAACAGTAACTTAATCGATAACAATAACTTAAGACCTGTTAGCAAAGGAAGTTTTGCAGAGAAATGCGTAAGTCTTACTCGTAGCAGATAGGGTGCAAGGGGAGTGCAGGTTTATCGTTAAATTCTTAAAAATCAGGGTCTGTAAGAATTTTGGATTTTGGCCAACATGAGTAACCCAGAACAATGCAACAGTATAAATAGGACTGATACAAAAGATGATGGCCACCTTGCTCTGCCCGGTTGGCCATTTATTATTTATCAGCATCTATAAAACATGAGAGCCCTCAATTTTATTATTGGGGGTTTTCTTATATATCACTACTGCCGGGGTACACATACTTTGCGCAGTTTTCACAGTCCTATTATTCAAGCAGGGTCACCCTCAAGAGGAAGTCCTTTGCCAAGAGGCGGCTTTAGACTCTCTGCCTCTGTGCTACCCGCTCCATACAGGTGAATATCTCGTTGCGGAAAGGGTATCGAAATTCCGGCTTCGCGGAATTTCTGGACGATTTCATGATAAAGCTGACTCTTCACGATCAACCGGCTATCACCATCCTGGATCCAGGCACGCAATTCGAAGTTGAGAGAACTATCTCCGAGGTTTATGAACAACACCTCGGGGGACGGCGATTTCAAAACGTATTCCTGTTCATTCGCACAGGCCATGAGGGTTTCCATCACCAGAGGGACATCGGAACCGTAATCCACACCAACCGGAAGGGACAGTCGCACCTGACGATTGGTCAAGGTCCAGTTGGTGACATGATTGTTGATCATATCCGCATTGGGAATAACCACTTCCGACTGATCAAAAGTCTGGATGATCGTCGATCGCATGCCGATCTTTTTGACCTGTGCCCAGTGCTCGCCCAATTGGATCGTATCGCCTTCACGGACGGGTCGTTCAAAGAGCAATATCAATCCGCTGACGAAATTGTTGACAATTCCCTGCAGGCCAAAGCCAATACCGACGCCGAGAGCACTCAGGATGATCGTGACGTTCGTCAGGCTGAAACCAAGCAGCGAAAACGTCAGTAGCAACCCGACAAAGATGATGAGATAGCGGATCAGATGGCTGATGGACCCTCTTACCCCGCGATCCATCTGTCGTCCCAGGATCTGCTCGTCGAGGAGTATTTTCGGCATAACTTGGGACGCATACAAGGAACCGTAGAGGACGACAATTGCGGCGATGATCAAGCCGACCGTGATCTTTTGCCCACCCACCTCGAATCCCGGCGACAAGAGTCCGCTCAATGCCTCAGGCAAGCTGTCGTACAAATCCCAGATGTATAGAATTGCCGGCAAAAGCAAAAACAGACCGATGAGAGACTCAACAACGAACTGAATTTTGCGCTCATTCTTCTGTGCGTCGCTGCGCAATAGTTTGACTTGCCAAAGGGGAGACGAAAAAAAGATCCAATGAATTCCTCCCCGGAGCAGGTAGATAAACAAGACGATGAGCGCAGTAATCGCCATGGTTATCACCGAATTGACGAACATCGAGTAAGCCATACCGGTATCCCCAAAGATCTCCGCAAGCAGTATGACGGCAAACCACAAGGCGAGCGCCCGCGATCCCCACAGAGGATAAGGGCCACTCGTCAAAAGATTGCACTCCGCTGCCAATTTGAGGGCGAATACCAGGATCACGGCCGAGGCCATCACGATGAAGAGATTGAAAATCGGAGAAGGCAGCCCTAACAGAATCAAGGTCACGATGCAGGCAAATAGGGACATGACAGCAACAGAGAGTTTCTTTGCCCAGCTGCTTTTCAACACTTTGACCAACAAACAAAGGCAGGACATACTACCGACAAACAACATGAACGTGGTCACCATGGCCGAGCGAGATTCCCAGAATTGCATCTGGAAGGTGGCAAACAAAGTCGTTACGAATAAGGCTGTTGCGACAGGGCGATCCGCAACGAAAGACCAGTTTTCTGATTCTGCGATGGCCTCTCGCTTGCGATAAATCACAGTGAAGACCATGATAAGGAGAAAGGCAAGAATTCCGAGTTGCCGTTCATGCAGCCTAAAAAACTCTTGACCCGGTCGAGGTATGAACTTCAAGTTTTCCCAGGCGATGTGCCACAACTCTCGATTGAATTGGGCGTAATAATCCAGCGAGTACATCGGTGGGGTCTTGCCAAGCAGAGGTTCCCGCTGGATCGCATCTCCCCGTAGGACAGACATTTCTGTCTCCAGACCGTCGATCTTTGCTTTGAGCCTGGCCCCAATCGTCTGAGTGGCCAAAAGCGGTTCCATCTGCCGCGAAATAAATCCGATGGCCGCAGCTATGGTCGAATCCGCGTCATCGAAAGCAGTCTGGATTTGACGGTAGGAACGATCCTTGAGTATTGAAGACTGCCAATCCTTCCAACGCCGTTGTTTCGCCTGCCATTCCCTGCCCCACCCATCAAGTTGTTCGATTGCCATGTCAAGCGGCAGGTTGATCTTGTTGAGACGGACCTTTTCATAGGCAAAGCTCATATTGAGAGTGAGGTCTCTGACGTTTTGGCCTGCCCGCGTTGCCCTTAAGTCCTTTACCTTTTCCGAAACCGCGTTAACCTGAGCGTTTATATCGGCGTAATCTTGTTCGATCGCAGCCAAATCAGGAAGGCCCAGCTTGATATTTTCAAGCTGAGCTAAACGCGCTGACAAGCCCGCAGAGAGCCGAATAATCTCGGAGAGTTTCGGTTCGGCTGAAGCGTTTTGTGAAACGACAGTGGAGGCTTTTACCTCCGGGGGGCTCTGCGCAGCGTAAAGGTTTCCGCACAGGCCCAACACCACCGCGGTGGCAATAACGGCCAGCCAGACAGAAGAGAACCACTCGAATTTACAGGCTTGTTTTAATCCCATATAAATAGACTATCCTCAGTCGTTCGCCGCGGGAAGCGAAATGCCTCGTCGTCGAGAGCCCTCTACTTTTAATGGCTAAGTCTTGCCAAAAGTGAACATCAAATGCTTCTGCATCTAATTAAATGTCCAAGTTGAATGACATTGTAACGCAATAACTTTGTATTTCCAAAGCCGTCGCCCACTTTCACATCATTCATCTTTAAAATAATAGGGGCTTTTTCAGGGGTTATTTCTTATTTATCACGACTTGTGAGAGGAAATTCGGCTTCTTATTGATAGAGACATTTAAGACGACAAAAAGATGGCCATCTGGATCAACTCCGTGTGGCCATTTACTATTTGTCAGTCATTCTAAAACACCCTGCCAAACATCCATGTCCTGAACAGATAAACCTAGGAAAAGGATTTATAATAATAAACCCAACCCGTGACACCTGAAATTAATCCACTACAAGGCATAATGTAAACAATGCAGGAGAATTAAGCGTCCTGTTCTTTGACACGCCCTGAACCTTGGTTAAGATTGTTCTGACTATGTTTTGAGAGGGAGACATGGAAGAAATCTCTTTGTTCACAAAGCTTATCGAGCTACTCCGCGTTCAACCGGTTCTGACCCTGTTCCTGATCCTCGGTGTGGGGTACCTGATAGGAGCCATACGGATTGGCAGCTTTTCCCTTGGGCCTGTCGCCGGCGTGCTATTCGCCGGACTTTTTCTTGGTCATTTTGGCTTTCAGATGAGTGCCGGTGCCCAATCCGTGGGCTTCGCGCTGTTTATCTTCTCGGTTGGATACCAGGCCGGGCCGAGGTTTTTCGATGTTTTGCGAACCGACGGGCTTAAGTATTTCCTGCTTGCCTTGGTGATCGCAGTCACGGGGTTTGCTGTCGCTGTCGTTGCGGCTAAATTATTGTCACTTACTCCCGGCACGTCTGCCGGATTGTTGTCTGGTGGTTTAACCAGTTCACCGACGCTTGCTGCTGCACAGGAAGCGCTGCGCAGCGGACAAGTCAAACCCCCTGCGGGTATTTCAGCCGATGACATGATCGGCAACGTGGCGACCGGTTACGCCATCACCTATATCTTCGGCCTAGCCGGATTGATTGCCATTATCAAGCTGCTGCCGCAAGTGCTCGGCATCGACCTGGAAAAAGAAGCGAAGGCACTGGAAGCAGACGACGAGAGTGGCGTCGCATCACAGCAGGGTAATGTCTCGGCACGTATCTACAAGGTCACCAACGAAGAAATGACGAAAATCCCTGGTAAACAACTGAGCGAGCAATACTGGGACAAGACCTCGGTTGTAAAGGTGAGAAGAGACGGTGAGATTCTCAAGCCTGATCCATCAGGATACCTGCAACTGGGAGATGAGCTGCTCATTCTTGCGCCAGTGAACTTTTTCACGGAAACGGTTGCCAAGTTCGGTGAGGAGATAGCACATGAGACGGGTACGGCAAAATTTACGGAAACGGCACAGATTGTTGTGATCAACAAACAGGCGGTTGGCAAATCTCTCGAAGAGCTGGACATTGCGAGAAAATTTGGCGTGCTGTTAACCCGTATCTCCCGGATGCACATGGAAATTCCCCGCACCGTGGATTTCAGGCTACGTAAAGGCGATCTCCTGACCGTAGTGGGACCCCGTGAAAACGTCGATTTGCTCGGTGGGGAGTTCGGTCACGTCGAAAGGGAAATCGCTGAAACGGACATGGTCACTTTTGCCTTTGGCATAGCTTTTGGCGTGTTGATTGGCTTGCTCGCCGTCAATGTCGGGCAGTTGTCCCTGGGCCTGGGTTCTGCCGGCGGATTACTCACCTCGGGCCTACTCATCGGCTATTTGCGCAGCGTCCACCCAACCTTTGGCCGCCTGCCTGATGCAGCACGCTGGATATTGATGGAGTTCGGCCTGCTGCTGTTTATGGCCGGAGTCGGGCTGCGAGCTGGTGGTGACATTATCGAAACCTTTGCTGCCGCAGGACCCGTTCTGGTCGTCGCCGGTATCTGTGTGACAATCATCCCTATTTTTGTCGGTTATCTTTTTGGTCGGAAAGTTTTGAACATCCACCCGGTGCTCTTGTTCGGCGGGATTACCGGGTCGATGACCAGTGGCGCATCTCTGAGCGTGGTAACCAAAGCTGCGAATAGCTCGGTGCCGTCGCTGGGCTATACCGGAGCTTACGCCTTTGCCAATGTTTTGCTGACTGTTGCCGGAAGTATTATTTTGTTTTTCTAGATATTGAATCCTCCGTATCCTAGTTTGTCCCATAAATAACGATTTGCAGTAACCTGGGATTCCTGCCGGAGAGTATTCCTATTAATGCTGTTGCAACTCTTTCTTACATCATCTAAGGACTTATAGTGCTCCTCTTCGCCATGCTGCCATCACTTCTAAGGGGCCAGGCCAAAGGTTCTATTGCCATAGTTTCACAAACAACTTCCGCTGCACTTCCTCTAAAAAAAGTCCATGGATGATGTCCTCTCTGGTAAGTGCGCACATAGAGCGAAGCGAACGCTTCTGCTTCGGGAGTAGGAGGGTCGGAGGTTCAAATCCTCTCACCTCGACCATTTTTACTTAAGAGCGACCTTCCCGAGGTCGCTCTTTCTTTTTGTTCTCCGGGGCTGTTCTGGTCCGGATGATCTTCAAAGTGACAGTTTGGTAGTTCAAGGAATGTAGTGTTTGAATGTTCCGGGGCGGGGTTTTGTCTCCGGAGCATCTCTGGAGTGTTCAAGAAGGGGGCATTCGATCGTCGGTGATAACTTTTTTACTTATTCAATGTTCAAAAAAGAGCCTTATCAAGAGATAATTGTTAAAGATAGTTGGAATCTTTCTCAGTCAATCACGAAGTGTGTTTCACTTTACCCTTTTATCTGTGAAATCAATCTGTTCATTATCCATTTATTGTTCTCAGCAAGCATAAAAAACTCATCATATTTTTCTGCTAGATTAGGATTTTCTTTCTTGAGTTTTTCGAGCAGCACGGGCTCTGAATTTGAGAGTATCAACAATATCCACATATCAATAGGCACCTTTTTGCCTAAGGTTAAGAAGTATCTAAATAGTTTACGGAGGTATGTCGTCATCAAGTTAGTGATGGCTTTCTCGCATTGACTATCTTCATTATCTTCGAGAGCAACCTTAGCCTCACTTATTGCAGCATTGTAATATTTCACTTTTTCTTCAAGAGCCTCTGCCCTCTCTAACTTTTCAAATAGGCTTCTTAATTTTTCAACCTCGTCATTATAAAGAGCCATCTTTGCCGACCTCCGTCTTTAAAGCCTTTTGTTCGCAGTTATGCCTGTTTTGTCATTCATCACTAAAATACATTCCTGTGTGATGTCAATAAGGCATTGCATCTGTTTCAAGCAATCTTCCTAGGGTCGCTCTTTCTTTTTGTCATCCGGTCTTATTCTTGTCCAGGGCACTTTCCTATCGACAACTATGCTGACAGGGGGAGATCGAGGGCTTTCGTGTCTGGTAGATGGTGATTTTTTAGAAAATAACCATTTCACGTTTTATTCACATTTTTTCAACATCTCCTTCAGATGACATCGTTTAAAGTACATTCAACAATACGAACTAACCAATCGTATTGAACCTCCTGAATAGCCTTCCTAATGCCTCCGGGGTCTTCATATTGAAAGACCCCGTATTTTTTTAGGTTTTATAACAAAAAAAGGGCACCTGTTACCAAGTGGCCATTTTCGTTTGAATTAAAGAACCTCTCAAATGCCTCTATCAACAAGAGGCCGATTTTCTTCTCAGAAGTCGTGACTTATGAGAAACATCAGGGGGTGGGGATAATCAAGCTACGAATCGATGCTCACTATTTTTTGAACATAAATAATAGAAGTTTTATTCTATTTGCGGGCATAAAACCGTACATAAGAATCAGCAGTAAAAAACCCCGCCCAGAGGACGGGGCATTGAACGTCGCCCCCGGAGGGGGCGGTACCGGCTACCCCCAAAGAGGGTAGCCAGGCGCTGTTCCCGTGATTTCTGTCGTTTAATACTTAAATTGCTGTTGTTCTTCTATCTTTTTCTCACGTTTCTCTTGATACCGGACATAGCGCCGTATCATTTCTGCGTCCATGCCTACGGTATCCACACAATAGCCAGGGGCCCAAAGATGATTTCCCCAATATCGCTTCTTTCGTAGTTCTTTGAAACGCCGCAGCACCCGTATCGCGGTGCGACCTTTTAAACGTCCCATCAACTCTGATATCGACACTTTCGGGGGCACCATTATGATCAGAGGAACGTGATCCTTTTGGATATTCATTTCAACGACTTCGCAATAACTTTGCTCGCTGAATATCCGTAAGCAAACGCTGACTTCCTCGGCTAGGTCGCCCTCCAAAACACGATACCGGTACTTTGGCACCCAAACAATGTGATACTGACAAGGCCATATGGCATGTGTTAATTTCCGAAAATGGCTCATGGCTTTCCTTCCTATTCAGTGGGTTGCGGGAACAACCTCTGTATAGTGGTCTGTCATGAGCCCTTTTGGCAAAGCCAAAGAACTCTGACCCCGTCCAGAGGACGGGGGTTTTCACTTCGTACTAAATCTAACACTGACTGTCAGATGAACCCCTTAGAAACACTCAACAGAGGTTGCTTTTCAACAATCCTTGTAAACGTAATTCTCTTCAGCCAGAGAAAACTCTTACCTATATTTGGAGCTCGTCAAGTACGCTTAAATTCAGGAGAGCAAGATTTTTGCTTTATTCACAAGCCGCTTTGATAGTGTCTTCAAGGGCATGGAATCGATGTTCCAGCAATGCCAATAGTGTTTTACAGAATCATGCGCTCTTTCATGAACCTCGACAACTTCGCCTTTTGATCGCAAGGTTTTACTTTGCCAATCAGGAACCATGCCATAAGCGTAACCTGAACTAATCATCTTCATGAATTGATCATTTGAAGGAACGTAATGAATAGCTTTAACTTTAATAGCTTCGCCAAGCACTCTTTGTAGGATTTTATAGTGAAGCATGTCTTTGCGGGTAAACATGACCGCCGGAGCATTCTCAGCAGCAGAAACTGTCAACCCCTCCGGGAACCATTTCGAAATAAATTCTGGACGGGCCAGGAGGCGATATTTCATCGCCCCTAAAAAATCCACCTTGCACCCTTGCATTGGAGAGGCCAAGTCACTAATGCAGCCGACAACGACTCCGCCTCTAAGTAATTTGTGGGTTTGTTCCTGATCATCAACATGCATATCAATCAGAATTTTGCCACCCCCTAAAAGGTCTCCTATGGCAGGCAGAAACCAACTGGACAAGCTGTCGGCGTTAATTCCCAACGACAATCTGACCGGGGTGGAATCATCGGAGTCACTTATCCCCTCTTCGAGGCTATCCTCCAGCAACCTTACCTGCAAGTAATGCTTGATGAGCTTCTGCCCGGCATCTGTAGGCTGGGGTGGCGATGTTCTAGAGAGAAGAATTTTGCCCGCACGCTCTTCAAGGAGCCTGACTCTTTGTGATACCGCAGATTGAGTCAGGTTCATCAAGGTCGCTGCTTTTTCAAAGCCACCTTCCTGAACAACCATTGCGATAGCTTCTAATAGCTTGTAATCAATCATGGGACATCATTAGCACAATTAATATATAAGAAAAACAATTAATTATACTTTTCTTGACTTTGCTAATAGATTGCAAGTCACGGGAAGCAAAACAAAGCCTAACCACCAGGAGTCAATCATGGTCTTACTTATTCTTTTTTTCCTTTTGTTTGTACTTTTGATTCCGATTGGAGCGATTAATTTGCAGCCATGGGATAGTGGCAGACACATGATTAACGCCGAATGGCTTGATGATTCAGAAAAGTTTGAGTTGATTGCACGATGGGGAGTTATAGGATAAGCCCTTTAAGTCCTTTATACTTTAATTGGCGACCTTGTGAATGTCCTTAAGATTCTGGCCTATGAAAAAGACCACCAGGGTTCGATCCTTGGCAGAAATTTTATTTTGTTTTTCTTATTGACATACCTGACTAAAAGAGGAAGACATAAACCAGAACATACTTCTTCATGTTCTACCTCTTAAAAAAACCAAACAAACCCGTTACCCCGCAGCCACCCTCCTGGCTGTGGGGTTTTTTTATGACAATGCACGACCAGTACGAGCCTCTATTTTTTGCCAACTCCACACCCTCCAAACCTGCCCCTTCTTATCTAACCCCCCTACCTTTTTATCTCCAAAATGTTGATAGACATCATTCAGAACCCTTGTATACTCTCGACAAATAGTTAAAACATTCAAATCTAAACTAACTCTAAAATTCCGTCAGAGTAATCAGCTCAAGATAAGGAGGAATAAGGATGGGCAACTACAGTCTATCGTTGAGTTGGCATTCCAGGGTAATCAGCTTCGTCGTTCTTTTCCTTGTCTTTGGTTTTCAAGCTGTCGGTTGTGCAGCAGAAGCTGGTGAATTTAGTGGCAAATGGATTGCTAATGGCGTCAAAGAGGTTTTTATCTCCAACAGCGACATACAGATTTACACCTTCAATTTCTCCGGTCATGTAAATCTTCAGTCAAGTCTCGGCAAAAAAAAAGATTATTGGGCTGAATGTATCGGTCTATCAGACTCTGCGACCGGGGCCACTGCCCGTTGTGTGTGGAAAGACCTTGATGGGACGGAAGTCTATCTCTCGCTGCAAAGTGGTGCAATACAGAAAGACAAACGGGTCACCGGAACCATCCTTGGTGGTAGCAATAAACTGGAAGGAATCAGTGGAGAACTTTCCTACAGTTGGTCATCCGTCTCAACTCAATTAAATGAAAATGGCAGAAAAACAACGATAACTGGTCAGACTTTGGACTTGAGTGGCAGTTACGTGATTCCCTGATGGTAGCTCTTGTGTTCAGCTGGTTTATTCGTGCATAAGGAGACATTGTATGTGGATCGTTGAGTTACTGGTCGTGCTATTTTTTATCTGGCTCGGAGCCCGGATGGGGAGCATCGGCATCGGCTTTGCCGGCGGATTTGGTGTTCTGGTCCTCGCTTTCGGCTTCGGTCTTGAACCGGGGGCTATCCCGGTGGATGTCATCCTCATCATCATGGGTGTCATCGCTGCGATCGCTGCGATGCAGGAAGCAGGGGGGCTTGATTACCTCGTGCACATTGCCGCAAATATTTTGAAAAGCAAACCGAAATATATCACCTTCCTGGCCCCGATCGTCACTTACTGGATGACTATTTTTGCGGGCACTGGTCACACAGCCTTTTCAACACTACCGGTCATCGCTGAAGTCGCTAAACGTGAGGGGATCAGACCTTCTCGCCCTCTGTCGATAGCCACTGTCGCTTCTCAGATCGCCATTACCGCATCACCGATATCTGCAGCCGTGGTGTTTTTCTCCAGTGAGCTGGAAAAAGTTGGTGTCGACTATGTCGAGTTATTGATGATTTCGATTCCCAGCAGCTTCCTGGCGGTCATGATTGGAGCGGTTGTTGCCAACTTCATGGGTAAGGATCTTAAGGATGACCCCATCTACCAGGAACGTCTGGCGAAAGGACAGGTCAATATAGAAGTGGAAGAGGATAATCAACAGGAGATTCCCGCGGAAGCAAAAAGGTCGGTGTTGATTTTTGCCCTCAGTATTATCTGCGTGGTTTTTTATGCGACAGCAATCAGTGACACAATCGGCCTGATCAAGGAGCCGATTCTCTCGCGCAACGATGCGATTGTTACCTTTATGCTGGCTGCAGCGTCCCTGATCACTCTCTTGTGCAAGGTCGATGCAAAAAGAATCCTTAATGCCGCCACCTTCAAGTCGGGCATGAGTGCCTGTATCTGTGTCTTGGGGGTCGCCTGGCTCGGTACGACTTTTGTCACGGCCCACATTGAAGAGATTAACATCTTTGCCGGGGGGATACTCGAGTCAAACCCCTGGACATTGGCCGTGGTTCTCTTCTTCGCTTCCATGTTGCTCTATTCTCAGGCGGCTACCACCAAGGCTCTGATGCCGGCAGCCCTGGCGCTTGGCGTCTCTCCTGTTGCCGCGATAGCAGCCTTTTCTGCCGTTAGTGCCCTCTTCGTGTTGCCGACTTATCCGACTCTCATTGCAGCTGTTGAGTTCGACGATACCGGGTCGACACAGATCGGTAAACTTGTTTTCAATCACCCGTTTCTGGTCCCCGGCACAGTGACTATCGTTGCTGCAGTTATCCTGGGGTTTGTGTTTGGTGGGATTATCCTTTAACACCAGTCAACTGACAATAAAGGAGTCATAATCATGATTCTCGAAGAACAGATCATTAAACAAGCGGCCAAAGGCACAGGCATCAGTGAAGAAGATCTCCGAATCTTTTTTGAAGAAGGGGAAACGCGGACATATCAAGCCAATGACTGGCTCTTTCAAGAGTCGACTCCCAGGTCCTGGGCCGGTATCGTTCTGGATGGCGATGTCGAGTTAGTTCGTGGCCTGCACGGCTCCTCCAGACACATCGGTTCCCTGATTCCAGGAACGCTGATCAGTGAAGGAGCCTTTTTGGGAGATGACGCTCATAGCACAGGAGCCTTTACCCGCCACGGGACAACCATTTGGCAGATCTCCAAAAAAAAGCTTGATGCTTACCGAGAAGAGAAGCCCGATCTCTTCTACCGGATTGTTGCGCGGGTTGCGGTCGGCATCAACAGGCGTTTGCGAAGTCTGTCCGATCAGATCTACCAGGATGACCAGGAGGCCCGTGAGGTAGGAGGTTATCGCCTGGAACACGATTCTCTGGGCCAACGCGAAATTCCAGACCATGCTTACTACGGAGTCCAGACCCAGAGGGCTATGGAGAATTTCGCTATTTCAGGTGTCTTTGTCAGTAATTTTGAGCATCTGGTTGAGGGTCTTGCCATGACGAAGAAGGCTGCGGCACTGGCAAATCAGCAACTGGGAGTTCTCGACGAGGGAAAAGCACAAGCGATCTGCAGTGCATGCGACGAACTTCTGGACGGCAAATTGCGTGAGCATTTCACCGTCGACATGTTTCAGGGCGGAGCCGGTACATCAACCAACATGAACGCCAATGAAGTAATTGCTAATCGCGGTCTCGAGATCATGGGGCATCGCAAGGGGGAATATGAACACTTGCACCCCAATGATCATGTCAACTGTTCCCAGTCAACTAACGACGCTTATCCGACCTCGATTAAACTTGCTGTTCTGCTGTCAAATCGAGAACTGGCCAGGGCGATGGAGGAGCTTCGTCAAGCCCTGGAGTTGAAGGCTGAAGAATTCAGCGATGTTTTGAAGATGGGGCGGACCGAGAATCAGGATGCCGTACCGATGACCCTTGGCCAGGAGTTCGGTGCCTACGCAGTGATGGTCGGCAGTGCCATTAGCGCCATAGAAAGAGCGGCTTACGAATTTCTCGCCATCAACATGGGGGCAACAGCCATCGGGACCGGAATCAACAGTCCGCCCGGGTACGCCAACCTGGTGACAAAAAAGCTTTCCGAAGTCAGTGGTTTTGAACTACGCCGAGCCGAGAACCTTGTCGAAGCAACCCAGAATGCTGGAACTTTTGTGCAAATGTCGGCGACCCTGAAAAGGAGTGCGGTGCAGATTTCCAAGATTTGCAACGATCTTCGCTGGCTATCATCTGGACCACGCTGTGGGCTCAACGAGCTCAACCTTCCACCAATGCAACCGGGATCATCGATTATGCCCGGCAAGGTCAACCCAGTTATTCCTGAGTTGGTCAGCCAGATTTGTTATCAGGTCATGGGTTACGATGCCGTTGTTTCTATGGCAGCCGAAGCCAGTGAACTGGAACTTTGCATGGCCGAGCCGGTCATCGCATTCGACCTGCTACACGGCATGATGATCCTTAAAAATGCCTGTGTAACCCTTGCTTCCCGTTGTATCGTTGGCATTGAGGCCAACCGGGATATCTGCCGTGGCTATGTGGAGAACAGTATCGGCTTGGTCACTGCGTTGGTCCCAGTTATCGGTTACGAACAATCAGCCGCTATTGCCAAGGAGGCACTCAAAACAGGCGGTAGCGTCTATTCCCTGGTTCTAGAGAAAGGCCTGCTCTCTAAAGAACAACTCGATGAGATGCTGCGTCCTGAAAACATGACGGACCCCAGGGAAATCCCCGACAATAATAACTAATGGCTTCACTCGCTAATGTATTGAGGAACACCATTGGTGATGCAGGAGAAAGGCTCATTTATACCACCTCCTCATATACAAACATTGTAGGCCAACACTTAAGAAAGCCACCAAGTTGACCACAACCTATGTGCGGTTCAACTTAATAAAATTCGTAACCGATGCACGTGAACCGGAGGCGAAAAAGATGGTCACGTATTCAATGGAGGCATTCAGGTAAGTAGGCTTTGCCTCCGCACATTGGGATACCTTATTTAGTAACTCCACTTTCCCAGTAAGGGATAATGCGTCATTCTTACATTGCACGATTATCAGTAAACTCGCAAAACACCACAAAGCGATTGCTGTATATCCCATCGCAACTCATTACTTGTATCACCTAAGGACATTCCGGTCACTCACGGCCTAGCCCCATCCATCACCAGTTGGGGCTTTTTCATTTCCACAAATCTACCTCCCCTCCCCACCCCAAATTTTTATCTCAGGGCCGGGTCTGGACCGGACTTTTCGACTGGCCTCTCACTAAGCCACTAAACATCTGCATTCCCGAGGTCGCTTTTACTTTTTCAGCCTCCGGTCCGAGACCTGTCCGGATTCTTCTTGACTCAAATTTTGAGCATAAGTCTATGTTTTCCAACAATATTTGAGGCGACTACAACAGATTAATTCCAGGAAGAGGTAATATATGGGCAGGAATTTCTAGCTAAGAATAAGCAGATCGATGTCGTAGAGCATACCTGTATCCTCTCTTTAACGCACCAGATACGCTATGGTTCGAAATTATTGGGGTTCATAGTCACTATCAATTTTCAAGGATATGCTATAGTTAGTCGTTAATAAGGTTGCTATCGAGTAAAAATTTATCTTTTTGTTACCTGCTTTCAATCAAGGGTTTTAATAAGGATTATCATGTCAATACGCGTTGCCTGTAATCACAACACTTACTATAAATTTGACCGTCCAATTTCTCTTTTCCCGCACGTCGTACGTTTACGACCGGCGCCCCACAGCCGCACCCCGATTCAGGCCTATTCCCTTAAAGTCAAACCGGAAAATCATTTTATCAACTGGCAGCAAGATGCTTTCGGTAACTATCTGGCCCGGTTGGTTTTCCCCGAGAAAACTCGCGAGCTGAGCATAGAAGTTGAAGTGATTGCCGACATGGCCGCCTATAACCCCTTCGATTTTTTCATCGAAGAATATGCAGAGGAATATCCGTTTACTTACAGTAAACTGGAGCTCATGGAACTCGCTCCATATTTCAAGCAAGTGGTCCCCGGGCCGCTACTGAAAAAGTGGTTGGCCAATTCCGACTGCAGTAAAAAAAGAACGATCGACTTCCTGATTGATGTTAATCAGCAACTCAACAAAACCGTCGACTATTCCGTCCGTATGGAGCCTGGCGTTCAAAGCTGTGAAAAAACCCTGCAGCTGGCACTCGGTTCCTGCCGTGATTCGGCCTGGCTGCTGGTGCAGATTCTCCGTTTGCGGGGCCTGGCTGCTCGATTTGTCAGTGGCTATTTGATTCAACTCT
>JAOUDB010000024.1 GCA_029859485.1 Desulfuromonadales bacterium
GTGGGGATGCTCCTGTTCGCCGGCAACGTTCAGGCGAAACGCACGGCGACCTTTGACTGGGTCACGGTGGTCAACAACAACGACTCCATGCCGACCAGGGGCTGTGAGCTGGATCCCGAAAAGTGCCGCCCGTTTAACAGCTACAACCCGCCGTCGGTCAACGAGGACGGGCTGGTCGTCTTCCGCGCCCGCAGTCGCGGCGGACAAGGAGAAACCAACGGCCATAACGGCGCGGCTGATGACGACCAAAACGGCAACGGGAGCAACGGGGGTAGCGGCACGGAGCATGGCAACCAGCCGGTGCATGGCATCTACACCCGCGACATGTCGGTGTACAGCAGCTCGATAATCCGCATCCTCGACCGTAAGACCAAGGTGCCCGATCCCAACAACCTGGGTACCACTTTCGTCGAGACCCCATCCTTCCCGCGTATCGACAAAAACTCGGCCACAATCGCCACCCGGGGTAACCATCAACCGGTCTGGCGCTATGGTGAGGAAGGGGATGAGACCCGGGCAGGCACAACAGGCATATACTCCAACCCCTTCAGAGAGTTGATCACGGGAGCAAGCAAGCTGGGCAACGTTTCGGATTTCTCTTTCTTCGAGGTCCCGGAGCCCGAATTTCCCGGTACCCTTTTCGAAGTCTTCCCCGGGTCGCCTTCTGTGACGAAGGGCAATATCATCGTCTTCAAGGGCAACTACACGGGAGACCGGGGCGGCGAGACCGGGGTGTACTACCGGCAGTTGGAGAATGAAGCAGCCGGAGGCACCTCGCCCGTGGTGATGATCGCCAACAACACAGATACCTTGATCCCGGGGACCGATACAATATTTGGCTCCACCGCTCCACCCAGCGCTGCGAACGAGAGGGTCGTGTTCGCCGGCTTTGACAACGAGGACGCTCCGACACTGGGCGGTATCTACCTGGCGCCACTGCAACCTGAACCACCGCTTACAACGTTGGTAAATATCGGAGGAAAGGTCCCTGGCGAGGCTGCAAATAACACCTTCAATAATCTCGGCGAAGGAGGCGCCTTCGATGGGCGTTTTGTCGGTTTCTGGGGCGCCTGGGGAGCAGAAACCAGGACCCTGCGCCTCTACTGCGCAGAGGAGGGCAATAAGGACCGTATTGCCTACTGCAATCAAAACCTGATCTGCGCAGGCACGAACGAAAAACTGGGAGACCCGAACAGCATCTGCACCGATAAGACCGACCCGAACTATGGGACAAGTTGCTATCAGGAGAAAGAGGTGCCGGTCAATCAAGGCTTCTTCGTTCACGACATAAATACGCGAAGGACATGGGTCGCGACAAAGACCGGTACGCAATTCGATGACTTCCTGTTCTGGAACTATTCGGGCATGACTCCGTGCAGGGGTGGTGGCCACTCGGAAGAAGGGTCAGAAGACGACGGCGAGCCGGCGCGTTGGCGTTCCTCGGCGTTCGTTGCCGTTTCCGGGCGGGGTGCGACCTTTAAGGCTGCTTTCAAAGCCAAAACGGCTGATTTTGTTGATGGCGTCTATACGAATGCAGTGGACGGCATCTATCTAGGCCGATGGCCGGGGCCGAGGGGGACCGTCAACATCGAGACCCTTCTCGATACAACCATGGACGGGCAGACACTCGACCCCGAGGCGCCTGAGAACTCAACTATTCTCGAGCTGGGTATCGAGCGTGAGAGCCTGCGCGGCAACTGGCTGACAGTCAATGCCAGCCTGGGCATCGAAAATGGCAGCGAGGAAGATGGCATGGCCGGGATTTACCTGACGGAATTGCCGAAGTAGGCAAGCTCATAGCTGTTCTGTAACGTCAAATTTGGTTCGGTGCAAGGTCGGCTGGATGAAGAGTCGTCGTCTCGACTTGATGTGGCCTCGCCGGTTCAAGGGCGGTGCTGTCAGGTCGAGTTGCGACGACTGGGATATAGACTGTTTTACGACTCTAAATTTTTAGCCTCTTCTCCAGGTATGAAACTTCTCCACCCACTCCAATAACTTCTCCGGGGCATGAGCCTTCTTCCACACGCCTGCCGCTGCTTTGTTTGCTTCTGACATGGTCGGATAGGTATGGATGGTGCCAAGAATTTTATTGAGTCCCAGTCCATGCTTCATGGCCAGAACATATTCAGCCAGCAGGTCACCGGCATGGCTGCCGACGATGGTAACTCCAAGTAGTTTATCGCTGCCAGGTTTGGTCAGCACCTTCACCCAGCCGTGATCTTCAGAGTCGGCGATGGCGCGGTCAAGATCATCGATCCCATAGTGTGTGACTTCGTAAGCAATCTTCTGCGCCTTTGCTTCGTCCTCAGAGAGGCCAACGCGGGCGACCTCGGGATCGGTGAAGGTTGCCCAGGGGATGACGCTGTAATCGACTTTAAATGACTTGAAGGTGCCGAAGAGGGCATTGACGGCAGCGTACCAGGCCATGTGTGAGGCGGTGTGGGTGAACTGGTAGGGGCCGGCTACATCACCAACGGCGAAGATGTTGGGGAAGTTGGTGCGCAATAACGGATCGACGGCCACGGTTCCGCGTGCAGAAATTTCAACACCAAGCTCTTCGAGGCCGAAGCCGGTTACATTGGGACGACGACCAATGGCGACCAGGATCTGGTCAAAGGGAATCTTGACCGTCTCTTTGTTGGCCTCGCAGAGCAGAGATTTCTCTTCCCCTTCCACGACCACTTCCTTGGCCGTGTGACCGGTCAGGACTTGAACCCCGTCTGCTTCAAACTGTTTTTGCACATACTCGGATACTTCAGGATCCTCGCGGCTCATGATGCGTGACATCATTTCAACCTGAGTGACCTGGGCGCCGAGCCGGGCCATGGCCTGGGTTATCTCCGAGCCGATCGGACCGCCGCCGAGCACAACCAGGCGGCCGGGGTTCTGGCGTAACTGCCATAAATTGTCCGAAGTCAGGTAGTCGACCTTTTCGATGCCTATGATTGGTGGGACCAAAGGCCTGGCGCCGGTGGCGATAATAATGTTGCGCGTCGTCAGCGTCTCGCCATTGACCTCGACAGTCCAGGGGGAGGTTATAGTCGCAGATCCTGTAAAGCATTCAACGCCGAGTTCGGTATATCTCTCTATGGAGTCGTGCGGCTCAACCTTTTCGATGACGCGCTGCACCCGTTCCATGACCTCTCCAAAATCATATTCAACATGGCCGGACTGCAGGCCGAACTCCTTGGCGCGCTTGGCATAGGAAATCATTTTGGCGGAGCGGATCAGGGCTTTACTCGGCACACAGCCGGTATTCAGGCAGTCACCGCCCATCTTGTCCTTTTCAATCAGAGCGACCTTGGCCTTAACCGCTGCAGCGATATAGGCGGAGACCAGGCCGCCGGAGCCGGCACCGATCGCGACCAGGTTGTAGTCGAATTTCTCCGGTTTTTCCCAGCCGTCAAAGGCCTTACGGCTTTTGATGATGTCGATGATGCGTTTGGCGATCAACGGGAAGATCCCGAGCAACACGAAGGAGATCAGAATGCCTGGCGAAAGGATTCCCGCGGCACTCTCGATCTGACCAAGCTGGGTGCCGGCGTTGACGTAGACCGCTGTGCCGGGAAGCATGCCGATCTGGCTGACCAGGTAGTAGGCTCCAGCACGCATCGGCGTCAGGCCCATAACCAGGTTGATAACGAAGAAGGGAAAGAGTGGCACCAGACGCAGTGTGAAGAGGTAGAAGGAGCCCTCGCGCTCGACACCTTCATTGATCGCCTTGAGCTTGTCTCCGAACTTGCCCTGCACCCAGTCTCGCAGCAGAAAACGTGAGGCCAGAAAGGCCAAAGTGGCACCAAGAGTGCTGGCAAAGGAGACGGTGACCATGGCGGTCCAGAAACCGAGTAGTCCGCCGCCTGCCAGGGTCATCACCGCAGCGCCCGGAAGGGAGAGTGCTGTGACCACGACGTAGAGAATGAAGTAAATGGCGATGGTCAGGAGACGGTTGGCGGCATAGAAGTCGGCAAATGCCTGCTGCCGGTCTTTGAGGTATTCAAGGGTCAGGAAGCGTTGTAGATCAAAGACGAAAAAAGCAACGATGAGAACGACGATCGTTGCGATCAGGATAAGCTTTGCATTACGTGATGACATGGCAACGCCCTTTCAGAGAGGAGAGGTGCCTCTTGGCACCGAAGGGTGGCGTAGTGAATCAGGGCCGCTGAGTCAGGCCTGCTGGTAGTTTACCATATTCACGTAATACAGGTTATGCGGAAACCTTATTGATCTGCAGTGGATCTGTCATGCCCTGGAATTTTTTTTGGATACCGTCCATGCGCAGGCTGCGCATTCCTTGCTGCATGGCCAGTTCGGTGATCAGTTCGACCCCCAAGTTCTGCTTGATGGCTCGCTTGACCTCAGGGGAGCTGGACATCAGTTCGTGCACAGCGATCCGGCCGCTGTAGCCCTGGCCTTCACATTTTTCACAGCCAACGGGTTTCATCAAGGTCAGGTCTTTGGAGAATTTCGGCAGGTCATCCTCTTTGAACTGCTGAACAGCCTAGGCCTCGACCAGGTCATTGTACTCGTCGCGTTTGGGATGGTAGGCCTCTTTGCATCCACTGCAGAGTCGCCGTGCCAGCCTTTGCGCAATAATGCCGAGCATAGCATCGGCAAAGTTGAAGGGATCCATTCCTCTGTCAATGAGTCTGATCACCGTTTCCGGGGCATTGTTTGTGTGTAAGGTGCTGAAAACGCGGTGACCGGTCAGTGAAGCGCCTATGGCCGTTTTGGCTGTGATCGGGTCTCGCACCTCACCGACCCGACGATTTCTTAACTCTTTTTGCTCCGATAAGGCTTCGTCAAGGGCAGCCTCATTGACCAATCCTTGCTGGCTCAGGACTTCGCCCAAGGGTTTTTTTTGGGCAACTGCATGGAGATTGTCGCTGCCGCCAGAAGGAAAAGCATGGAGACCCAGAGACAGCCGGTCAGTCCGGCAAACTGAAAAATGATCCCCGACAGGATTGTGCCGATCAGGCGACCGCACGCGTTCGCCATATAATAGAAGCCGACATCCATCGCGACCTGGTCTTTATGTGCATAAGCCAGAATCAGGTAGCTGTGTATAGAGGAGTTGATGGCGAAAAGCAGGCCGAACAGCGCGAGACCGCCGATGATCGCCAGTCGGGGGTCGAGGTTTAAATGTACGCTGATGGCGATGATGGCTGTCAGCCCGGCAAGAAGAAAAGCTGCGTTTCTGGCACTGCCACCGCGTGGCGGGTTGTTGCCCAGAAAGGTTTTGAGCAGTGTGGGAGCCAATGCCTGAATGGCTCCGTAGCCAATCACCCAGAGTGCCAGAAAGCCACCGATTTGACTGTGCGACCAATGCAGCGACGTGGCAAGAAAGATAGGTAGTGCGACCACGAACCAGATATCCCGGGAACCAAAGAGGAAGAGCCGGGCAGCAGAGAGAAGGTTGATGTTACGATCCTTGGCGAGGATGTGCGCAAACTTGACCTTCTGTTTGGCTCTGCCCATCTCCTGTGGCAGATTGATCACTGCAGAGATCAGGATAACCACCAGGCCTCCTGCCATTAAGAAAAGCGCTCCGCGAAAGCCAACCCAGGTGAGCAGCATTCCTCCAAGGAAGAACCCGGCCCCTTTAAGGGCGTTCTTAGAACCGGTCAGGAGTGCGACCCATCTGAACAGTGTGGCTTCGGCATCGGCAGGGACCAGCTGCTTGATTGCACTTTTAGAACTCATCTTGGTCAGATCTTTGGCGATGCCGGAAAGAGCCTGGGAAGCCATGACATAGGTCACGGAAAAAGCTGTAGACCAGCTCTGGTCGAGCAGGGCAAGCATCACTAAGGCTGCAGCCTGCAGGCTGAGTCCGGCAAACAGGGTGCTCTTTAAACCGAAGTGACTGCCGAGCCAACCGCCGATCAGGTTGGTGATAACACCGAAAAATTCGTAAAGGAGAAAGAGCAGGGCGATCTGGATCGGTGTGTAACCGATTTGATGGAAATGCAAAAGGACCAGCATGCGCAGAGCGCCGTCGGTCAGGGTGAAGCCCCAGTAGGCTCCGGTTACCAGAGAGTAGTTGCGCAGATCATTCATGTTTGCGTGTTATTTCTTGAACTCCATCGTTAGAGGGATCGGGCTACTTTGCTGCAGAGTTCCATCATGCGGTGGACATAGCCCATCTCGTTGTCGTACCAGACCAACAGCTTGAGCTGTGTGTCATCAACGACCATGGTTGATAAGGCATCGACAATCGCCGAACGCGGGTCGCTCTTGAAATCGACGGAGACCAGCGGCCGTTCTTCAACGCCGAGTATGCCCTGCAGCTCGGCTTTCTCTGCTTCGCGGAAGAGTTGATTGATCTGTTCACTGGTGACTTTTTCCTGCATCTCAAAAACAGCATCGGTGATCGAGGCGTTCAAGAGGGGAACACGCACGGCGTGGCCGTTGAGCTTGCCCTTAAGCTCGGGGTAGATCAGGGTGATCGCTGTCGCCGAGCCGGTGGTGGTCGGGATCAGAGAGAGGCTGGCAGCTCGGGCGCGGCGCAGGTCTTTGTGGGGAGCATCGACAATCGTCTGGGTGTTGGTCTGGTCATGGATGGTGGTGATCACACCGTGGGCGATGCCAATCTGTTCGTGCAGTACCTTGACCACCGGAGCCAGGCAGTTGGTTGTGCAGGAGGCCGCGGTGAGCAGATGGTGCTGGTCAGCCTGGTAAAGGTCGTCGTTGACGCCCATGACCACATTAAGAGCGCCCGACTTCACCGGAGCCGCCACGATCACCTTACGCGCGCCGTTCTCGAAATGCGGGGCCAACACTTGTGTCGTGCGAAAAGCTCCCGAGGCTTCGATGACGATATCAACCTCGTAGGCCTCCCAGTTGATCTCAGAAGGGCTGGCATACTCACTGAAACTGATTTCCTGGCCGTCAACCTGAATAGCGCCTTCCGTATACTGAATGTCACGCTGCCAGCGGCCGTGGACAGAGTCGAACTCGAGGAGGTGAGCTGCCGTTCGTGGCCCACCTGCAATCTCATTGATATGAACAATATCGTAGTCAGGACAGTCGAGTGCCACTCTTAACGCCAGGCGCCCCATACGGCCAAAGCCGTTGATACCAACTCGTATACTCATGGATTTCTTTCGTTATTGTTGATTTGTTCGTAAAGAGCAATCTGCTCGGCTATGGAGAGCTTCTGGCTACAGCTTCGGGAGGGCTTCAGACAGAGGCGGCAGCGATCATCCGAACACCATTGGCAGCAATTGCAGTCCGGGCAGGGATGTTTTTTCTCACGTGGTTCCATTTCTGTATTCTACGGCTTTTGCATCAAGTGGCACAAGCCCACGACTTTCTAACAGTTTGCCGCGCTGACGGTAAAGATATCCCGCTTCACAAAGTTCCGCAAGCAGCAGTAAGAAAATGGCTACGGCGATGCCGGGGAGAGGAAGGATCTGAAGCGTGACAACTGGCCAGAAAGCAACCATCAACAGGGCTTTGTAGAAGGTTGAATAGCCCAGTCTCGCAGTGAGATGAGCACCGGCAAACCAACCACGTAAAAGGTTGGCGGCACCGTAAAGAACCGGGAAGAGGGCGCAGGCAGTCAAGGGCCAGGTGATGTACTCTTGCATGACTGCGTCCAGGCCCATGACAGTGCCGAGGATGGGGCCATTCAATGGCCAGGCAAGCAGCAGCATGATCAAAGCCATTCCTCCGCTGACTTTTAGAAAAAAACGCGTCAGGGTTTGACTGTCTTCTTCTTTGCGCACAAGCGTCAGATAAGCCTGCTGCAGGTTACGCATAGGCCCGGCCAGAAGAAAGAGGAAGCCCCGGATCACACCAAAGGCTGCCAGTGCGAGAGTGCCATCGGGGAGCCGGCTGATGATGGCGTTGATAATTAACGGCACTGTTTGTTGTAGACCCGATGAGAAGGCAAGGGGGAGCCCGTAGCGTAGAATTTCAACAAAGCGATTTTCGTCATCAGTTTCGGCGGGGAGCTTTACCCGCCAGGCGAAGAATCCTATAATCAGTGTTTCTGTGCCAACGCAACCGAGTAAAGCGAAGGCGGCAACCTGGGTGCCTGTGAACCACAGCTGGCCGATCCAGAGATAGGCAAAGAGCATGATGATGCGTAATGCCGTGGCAAAAGAAACCAGGCTGGTTCTGCGAGCACGAATCACCAGCCCCTGAAAGAGGCCGCGCAGACCGGTGATAAAGGGCAGGAAAACCAGTAAAGCCAGGGTGTCACGGGCGCCTTGTGCGACCTCGGGGGCAACACCGAGAAGGTGATCAAGGATGAAGGTGCCGACCGGGCTGAAGGCAAGCAGGGCGAGCAGGAGAGAGACCCAGGTGGCGATCAGGAAGACGAACAGGGTCATGCCGATGAGAGATTTGCGGCCGCGCACCATGGCAATGGTAATCGTATGGTTTTGGTAAGATGGCGAGGCGACAAAGAGGTGCAGGACCATGGCGACCGAGAATCCGGCCAGAACCACGACAGCATCTTCCAGGCGTGCCAGTCCGGCGTTAATGATCGAGTGGGAAACGCTCATCAACTGGACGTTGAGTAGCAGGGGAAAGAAGAAGAGGGCAACGTCCTTTTGGGTCAGGTGGACATCTCTCAAGAGGGCTCGCCTGCGGGAAACAAGAGAGGCAGGTCGGTGGCCTGGCCGGCCTGGAAGTCTGCTTGCAGGCCATCGTCGTGGCCGAGCCCCCAGTGACAGAAGCACGATTTGACCTTGGCAGCATGTGCGGCGCGCAGATCGACATGGTGATCGCCGAGCAGAACAGTTCGTTCAGGATCACAGTCAAGAAGTTTCAAGGCATGATGAACCATGTCGGGGTGCGGTTTCCTCTGCAGGGCAAGCTCAGCTCCTATGATATGCAGAAAGAATGGCGACAGGCCAAGGCGCTCGACGAGGATGTCTGCAAGGTGTTGTGGCTTGTTGGTGACCACCGCCATAGCTTTGTCGCTATGCATGGCAAGGAACTCCATGATGCCGGGGTAGATGACCGTTTCGTCGGTCAAATGCTCGGTGTAAATCTCCATGAAACGTTTGCGCCGGTTTTGGTTGAACAGCTCTTCAGGTAACGCCCTCTGCAGCAAGAGGCCAACGCCGTCGCCAACATAACCACGGACCTGATCGCTGGTGACGGCAGGCAGGTCAAGTTCTTCTCGCAGCAGATTAATGGCCTTGGTCAGATCGGGGATGGAATCGACAAGGGTACCGTCGAGATCAAAGAGGAATGTATCAATAGACATATTAAACCTGAGGTCAGTTATAAGCTATAAGCCGTATGTTCTTGGCTGTAAGTCTGCACTTGAAGCTTATGGCTCTATGGCTTACAGCTTTGTCTCTATCTTGCGCCAAAGATCGCAGTGCCGACGCGTACCATGGTCGAGCCTTCTTCAATGGCCACTTCAAAGTCGTGGCTCATGCCCATGGAGAGTTCCTGCATGGTGACCTTTGGCAGGCCCAGAGCATCAATAGTTTCTGCCAGCTCACGCAGTTGCCGGAAGTAAGGGCGCACCTCTTCCGGGTCAGCCCCCCAGGGAGGCAGGGCCATCAGGCCCTTGATGCGGAGGTTCGGCAGCGAAGCGACCTTGCGAGCCAGGTCGACCAGGGCCTCAGCGGTGGTGCCCCCTTTGCTCTCCTCTTCGCCCAGGTTGACCTGGAGGAGAATGTCGACACAGGCGTCGTCCTTGCCCCACTGACGATCTATCTCTTTTGCCAGGGAGAGGCGATCAACCGAGTGAATCATGGCCACTTTGCCGCGCAGGTATTTAACCTTGTTGGTCTGCAGCGCGCCGATAAAGTGCCATTCGACCTCGCTGCCGACCTCATCAATCTTGGCAACACACTCCTGCACATAGCTTTCTCCGAACAACCTCTGCCCGGCGCTTGCCGCAGCCTCTATGTCGACAGCAGGCTTTTTCTTGGAGACGGCTATCAGCCGCACGCCTGCAGGGTCACGCTGGCACCCCTGGCAGATGGTTGCAATGCGTTCCGAGATTCGTTTGATGTTGTCTGCGATATTCATAAAAGGTCAGTCTGGGACAGCAAAAAGTTCTATTGCGCCGAGTTCTTCAAGGGCAGCAATGACTTCACAGAGGGGAATGCCGACGACATTGGTATAGCTGCCTTCAATCCCGGGGACCATGAAGGAACCAATTCCCTGGATTGCGTAGGAGCCAGCCTTGTCAAAGGGTTCCTTGGTGGCAATGTACCCTTCAATTTCCTGACTTGTCAAATCCTTGAAAAAGACTTTGGTGGTGACCGATGAACTGATTGTGCGACCCGTCTGGCGATCATGAACAGCGTAGCCGGAGATGACGCGATGACTGCGACCGGAAAGGCTCGAGAGCATCAGCGCGGCCTCTGTCGCATCAACAGGTTTGCCGAGGATGTCTTGGTCGCGGACCACGACGGTGTCACTGCCGATGAACCAGCGCCCGTGTTGCTGGGGACGGTTGGCAACTTCCATCGCCTTGTCACAACTCAGGCGTACGACATGAGCTTCCGGTGTTTCATCTGTCAACAGACTTTCGTCTGCATTGCTTGGCACGATCTGAAAGGTGATGCCGACCTTGCTGAGAAGCTCGCGACGACGGGGTGACGCTGAAGCGAGGACAATATCCTGAAGCTCTTGAGGCATATGTGACTTCCGATGCTTGCTTGGGTGGTTAATCTTGATGCGAGAGGAGGGTTTGACCTTCCATGTTGGCTTCGTAAAGAACCAGGCGATTGCGCCCTGATTGTTTGGCACTGTAGAGGGCCAGATCCGCGGCATGGATCAGTTCATTGGTCGTGACGCCATCAGCGGGGAAAGTCGCGATGCCGATGCTGATTGTCAGGCGACCGAGAGGCAGGTGGCTTTCACCCGGGAAACTCTCGGCTTCTATGGCCCGGCGAATACGTTCGCCGACAAAAACAGATTCTTTTTTACTGGTCCCCGGCAGGATCAGGCAAAACTCTTCACCTCCGTAACGGTTGACGACATCCATTTCGCGAGCCGAACGACGAATGATCTCAGCCGTTTTGCGTAGGGCGTTGTCTCCGGCCAGATGACCACACAAGTCGTTGTAAATTTTGAAGTTGTCCAGATCCGCCAAAATGATACAGAAGTTCTGCTGTTGGCGTTCTCCGCGGCTGAATTCCTCTTGCAGGCGGTCTTCGAGAAAGCGTCTGTTATAGAGACCGGTCAGTGGGTCGGTGATGGCGAGTTGCTCAAACTGGCCGGCTTTCTCCAGGATCGCGGCCCGATCGATCATCCTTACGGCATGGCCGGTAAAAGTCCGTATCAGGTTGAGGTCGGCTTCGGTAAAGTTGCGGCCATTTTCTTTGTCTGCCAGGTTGAGGACGCCGATCAGCCGATCATTGGCTTCGAGAGGCAGGCTGACAAAGGACTTGGTTTTGAAGCGCGGCCGGTTTTTCGTGGCCACACGGGTGTCTCTCTCTATATCGTTGACCAGCATCGGGAAGCCACTCTTGGCGACCTGACCGGCAATCCCTTCGCCGTAGGCAACTGACATAGTCTTTGCCAGGGATGAGGTCATCCCCTTGACGGCTTCAATCTTCAGGGTCCCTTCTGTCTCATGTAACAGCATCAGGGAGCCACTGGTTGCGGTCAACAGTTCGGAGGACATCTCAAGGATCTTCTGGTAGAGGTCATGACGAGTGCCTACTAGAGAGAGCTCGCTGATCATGGCAACCATACGCGTTGAGAATTGTCTTTCAAGCTGTCGCCCTTCCGCGGTTTTCAGACTTTCCAGACGGGTTGCCAGACGATTGACCAAGAGTTCTATGAGGGCCTGGTCACGGCTGTGAAGGTTGATGTCCAGGACCACTATGGCTCCCAGGTATCTGTTGTTCTCCTTTAGCGGGAACAGATGTGCTGTCTGGGTCTCTAATCCCGGAAAGAATATCTTCAGCTCTCCACCAGAGAGAACCTCCGGGTGTCCGCTTGTATTGTCAAAGTGTGCGGCGAGATGTTTCTGGTCCAGTTGAAAGCTCTCCGGATCAAGACCAAGTGTTGAGTGAACGGTCATGGAGAGACCCGACTGCTGCAGGACGATCAGAACTTTGGGCAAGTTAAAGAGAACGACCAGGGCCTCACTGACGATAGCGATCGCCTGCTCACTCTCTGTACAGTCGGCGAGATCCCGAGCCAGAGACTGAACGGCTTCCAGCCTTTTCGTGGTGCGGGCCAGGCTGAGGGAGTGCAGTTGCTGGTCGAGTAGTCGCGGCAGCGAGCGGGAAAGCTCATCGGCCATGGATTCGGCTTCTGAGAGACTGAGCCGCTGAGATGTGTTTCCTGATTCGAGGAGCAGAGGTTTGCCTTCGTGGTGATTCTTTCTCTCCAAGTTGCGGTTTACCGTTGCGCTCTGTTCAAAAACCCCGCCGCCGAGCAGGCAATCAGGAAGATCACTTCTTTCAGGCAGAGGCACGATGAAACAGATGAAGCCTTGTGCACAGCTTTGGGTGACAGGTTGGTTGGTCAGCATGGCTTGTGAGATGCCATCTTCCCAGGCTCGACAGCACTCAGCGGTACAGTGGAGTTCTCCACTGAGGGGAGCACAGATGGTTTGAATTGCTGCGAGAAGGCCTCCACGGCCCTGTTCTTCAGAATAAAGAGCGAGGTTAAACGGCGCGCTGAGCGGATGCTGGCGCAGCATTTCAAGCAGGTCTCGTGAATCGACCAGTTTGATAGATGATGTGGTGGTATGTGCCACCGCTTGCCTCCGATGCGATTTAAAAATACAAACAGATTGCGCGATAGGAAATATTTGCTGATATTAACGTCTAAGGTTAACAGGTATTTAGTCCTCTGGCAATCCTGTAGACATTACTGTTTCTCAGCTTTAAACCACAGATCAAGGTCAGCCAGGGCACGATCTGCCAAGGCCTGACGACGGTCACGGCGCTTGCGGATACGTTGCTCAAGTGCCGGGAAGAGGCCGTAGGTGATATTCATCGGTTGAAAGTTCTCCACAGATGCTGTGACCGGGTAGTTGAGCAAGGCCCCCAGGGCCGTCGTCAACGGTGGTGACAGGAAGTTGTGTTCCTGATAAGAGGCCGCGGCCGAGAGACCGGTTAAAAAGCCGCTGGCGGCAGATTCGACATAGCCTTCGACGCCAGTGATCTGTCCGGCAAAGAAGATATTGGCTTTGCCCTTCAATTGCATGGTCTCGGTCAGGCAGGCGGGCGCGTTGATGAAGGTGTTACGGTGCATGCTGCCAAGTCGGGCGAACTTGACCTTCTCCAGACCGGGTATGGTGCGGAAGACGCGCTCCTGTTCCGGGTAGGTCAATTTGGTCTGAAATCCGACCAGGTTGTAAAGATCGGCGTGTTTGTCATCCTGGCGCAACTGAATGACAGCGAAGGGGTCGCGCCCGGTTCGCGGGTCACGCAGGCCGACCGGCTTCATGGGACCAAAGGCCAGGGTCATCTCGCCACGTTCGGCAAGAACTTCCACCGGCATGCAGCCTTCGAAGTGGACCACCTTTTCAAAATCATGCGGAACCACTTTATCTCCTTGACAAAGGGCCTCGACGAAGGCGAGGTACTGCTCTTTGTCAAAGGGGCAATTGAGGTAATCTGCGCCGCCACGGTCGTAGCGTGAGGCAGCATAAACCTTCTCCATATCGATCGAATCGGCTTCTATGATCGGTGCGATGGCATCGTAGAAATATAGGTGCTCTTGGCCTGTCAGGGCCCCGATCTTTTCAGCCAGAGCCTCAGAGGTAAGTGGACCGCTGGCGATGATCACAATACGGTCATCAGGAATCTCTGTGATCTCCTGCCGATGCAGGGTAATCAGAGGATGCTCATCGATGCTGCGGGTGATCTGCTCTGCAAAGCCTTCCCGGTCGACAGCCAGAGCTCCTCCGGCCGGAACCGCATGTGCGTCGGCGGTTGTGATGAAAAGGCTGCCGCAACGGCGCAGCTCTTCCTTCAGAAGCCCGACCGCGTTGTGCATGCCAGTGCCGCGCAGGGAGTTGGAGCAGACCAGCTCGCTGAGGCGGTCACTTTGATGCGCGGGTGTCATCCGCTGCGGGCGCATCTCAAAGAGATCGACCGGGATGCCTTTGCCGGCAATTTGCCATGCGGCTTCACAGCCGGCGAGGCCGGCACCGATAATTGTGATGGGTGTCATGATGGATATTCCAAAGGGGTTAAGAGTTGTTTGTTGTCGTGAATCAATATTTTAGCGGGTATGTGGTGTGATAAGCAAAGCTAAAAGCTCAATTCCGCGCAGATGAAAAGAAGTCTTAAGACTGTTCCCTGCTTTGTTCTGTCCACATTGGCAGGCCTTCGGTAAAGCATCGTTTCTTTAATAGAATAAAATAACGCAGAGACGCAAAGTCGCAGAGGAAGAATCTATGCGTTTTCTTAAAATGTCTCTATTTGGCAGTTTCTCTCTGCGCCTCCGCGCCTTTGCGTTAATGAATGGTTTAAGTTTGTATTGCTTTATATCCTATATGGAACCGTGCAAAGGACAGAAAAGGCCGAGCAATCAGCCCGGCCTTTTCTGTTTTGTATGTCAACCTTAACTCAGGCGTCTTTTTTAGTCGTTTTCTTGGCGGCCGTTTTTTTTGCCGTC
>JAOUDB010000299.1 GCA_029859485.1 Desulfuromonadales bacterium
CAGAGTGTTAGATAGCGGTCAAGAAATGAAAGCCTCTTAGTCAGTCCGTGCTCCATAACAGCCTCATTTTAAAAACAGTCCAATGTCCTCTAATAACCTAGCCCATAGAATTTCTTAGTCAAATCCTCGCAAACATTAGTTTTCCTGTAAATCCTGCATTACAAGAAATGGCCACCTAGATTTGATCCCGGTGGCCATGTTTTTCATTTTATTATTTATCTCAGCGCCCATCACAAGATAACAAGTAGATTGAATTTGATCCAGCAGAATAGGAGCCTGGTTCACCGACAACATGGATTGTTGAAATGACGTCAATAAATTTACACCCTTGAATTTCGAGTGAAGAGATGCAAGGAGCACATTTTCCCACCCATGGTGAACACAGGTCCATATTTAAAGATACCGATATATCAGCGAATTGAATGGTATCACCGTTACCCGCAGAACATGCAACTCTGGATTCTGGACTTTCGACAGGACTATTTCCTGGCACACCCGCAAATACACCTGTGCTCCACATTAATACGCAAGAGACTAGTAATAACTGTATAAGCTTTTTCATAATTTCCTCCTAAGGCTAGAGTGATTCTTCCTTGGAACTTACTTTCTCCTTTCTTTTGATTCTTTACCGTAGGCCCATCCGCTCAATAAAAAACCGAGTCATACCGTAGGATAAATATCCTTCGGCAGCTCGGCCATCTTGTTGTGTTAGAGGAGTAAAGACCCGCCACTTTCCGTGCTTCTCTCTCAAGAAGGTTGGCTTTATCGGGAAATCTTTCGCCTGTTTATTTTCATGCTATCTCTGAAAGCAGGCATGTCAAGTAATCCTATTAATCCTCCTACATTGTTTCGAGGTGCTCAGATTGGCAGAAATGTGAAATTCTTAGATACCCTGACAAATAATAAATGGCCACCCAGAATTGCTTCGGGTGGCCATAGTTTTTTGGATTAAAGGGCTTACTGAATACCTCTATCAACAATAAGCCAGTTTTCGTCTCAGAAGTCGTGATCTATAAGAATCTCTCACTTCTAACAAAGATTAACCAGTGAACCAATCTGAAAAAAAATCCTGAAATTGTGAGAAGTCTTCTTCTGTGTTGGCCCTTGGAGCAAGTTTTGCAATAGTCACTGCCCCCAAAACACCCAACATACCTAAAAAAGCAACACGACCAACAACGTCATTGTTCATTATCATCCCCGTTTTCTGGAGCTATCAAGTGTTTTAGTACCAACTCCATACGTTGATTATGAACAACTACACTACGATCCATAAAGGGATGAGAGAAATTTTCATCATTGACTGTCTTTGCTCCCCTTGCGTAGGCAGACTCCCGTAATTTTGAGGTCATCCTTTCGCCTAACACACTATCTTTCTGCCCTGTTATTATTAGTAGCTTACTAGCGTCTTGAGGGAGGTTAACTAATGGATCAATTCGTTTTGGACAACCGTACGTTGACAGCATGCTTGGGCTAGAATCTATAACTGCCGCGTCATATTCAACCCCAGAACCAACGACATTTAGAATCACAGAACCACCAAGGGAAACACCATAAAATAGCTTCCTCTCGTATGATTCATTTAGTGAGGCAGCTATTTCTTTATAGTCTTCAATAATCGCGTTTATCCTTCTTTTCCCATCAGAATTTCCATACCCCCTATAGTCATAAATATAAACATCAAAATGTTTTTCAGAGAACTCTTTTAAATAACCTATTATCTGATCAGAAATCATGGCATTCCCTAGGGCCATTAATACATATCCTTTTGCAGAAGTTTGGTGTCCATTGCCATCATTAGACAAGTATTTATAACCTCGAAGAGTCTTGCCATCCGAAGTCTTGTATTCGCTTGGCTCAACAAAACTTAGGTGGGAAACTCTGTTTTTATCAGGATCAGAAGCTGCAGAACTCCATAGCCAGAAAAGCAAAGGTTCTTTAAAAGCACCACAAATAGTTTCTTCTCTATCATTTGCCGATGAATCTAGAGCTATTGATAAGCTGAGAAACAGTGCAATGAAATATTTACTCATGTATTCAATCCGTGTTTGCTGGGTGGCAACTAACTGTTCAATTCACCATCGACGCATGAGATCGGACGGCAGGCATCGGATTCCTGCGAAATTCTTACAGTCTCTGACAAACAAAAAAGCCCCGCTCACAGGAGGGGGGATAGGAGCAGGGCAAATGTCTCTGCCTTATGAGAGGGTCACAAGACAGAGGTTATATAAATTAGTAACAGCTTTTTCAGTGCTGTCTACAGTCTCCTATTATGTCTATCAATAATGTGCCGTTTTCCTTCTCACAAGTCGTGATATTTAAAGCAATCAAAAAAACTGGTTCAGAGGTGCTGGCAGTAAGGGAGGGGTAGAGGTTATAAAGAGCTTGGTCGTTGAACTGAAGTTTCTTTTGTAACTCCTGCATAGGAAGCTTTAACAACATGCGAATGGTTATAAAGGATTTCACGGTTGTCAAAATATAGACGCAAGGCATTGCACTCCTGTCTCTGCCGTGAAATCTTCAGCGCAATTTTATAACCTTGGGAGTAACAATAGTCCCAATAGCTATAACCAGAACTTGAATAGACACTATTATCCGGAGATCCTAATACTCTTAGCGTATCTTTTTTGGTTGTCTCACCAATATATAAAATCTTGTTTGGATAGGCAGGGTCGTCTGTTGGGACAACCAGTTCAATCATGGATACAACAAGATTTTCGGTCAAATATTTTGAGACTATTATTGTCTCTGGACCAGCACACCCTGACACAAGCAAACTAAGGAGTAGATATTTTAGAGGACTATTCATTTTAGCCAAATCCAATGGCCCTATGAAATGATGTATCCCTTACCTCGAGAGGTGAGCCCGTACCAATAATTGTACACTAAAATTAGGCATGCATTTCTGATACACAGAGAAATTCTCAGTACCCCTGATAAATAATAAAAAAAGCCCCACAGTCTAGGAGGGGGAAAGACTGTGGGGCAGGTTTGACGTTGCGGCAAGTTCGCTACCTTGCCTCAACTAAATATTACTTATATCGTTATCTATAAGTCAATAGGTGTCGCTGACCATTTTCGTTTGTATTAAAGAGGTTACTATATGTCTCTATCAATAATAATCCGTTTTTCTTCTCACAAGTCGTGATATCTAAGAAAGCCCCCGATTCAAAGAATGAAGGCTTTCGTGATCTGAAATACTAGGATACAAATTGATATCCCACGGTTCGGAGGAGAACCGTGGGACATCAGGTTTCGGAGTTAGAGCGTGAACGCAGTCGCTCTGAATTTAAATATAACAGAGTTCTATTCTTGGACAAACGACGAAAAGATTGTAAATGATTCACTTTTGAGCACAATGAACTACCTCGCAGCAAGCTGCGGGGAATTAGACCCACTTTTCTGAATAAGCTATGCGAAAAAATCCCTTATAATGTTAATATTTAAAGGAAAATAATTATTTTAATCACTTTCTTTACTTGTCTTGTCAAGTTCTCTATTCTATTGTTTACTAAAACAATATGTAAACAATAACATATTTTTGGGCATGTACGTAAAGCTAAGGGGCTACATCCTCCTAAATCCCGTATAGATACCCTGGCTCCTAGTGTTTGAAAACATTAGATTTGTCAGGGTTTTTTTATTCCATTTAAGGTTCTGCTTCAAAACGGTCTTTTGTTTTAGTTGGTCGTTATTTATCTTTATTGGCTTTTATTTGTGGTCATAGAACATAACGACACTTAAAGGAGACAGGAGGACATCATGAAGAGGGTTCTTTTATTCCTAATACTTATTTTACTCATTGGCTGTGCTCAACGTGCAGAATATGGAGCCGATGTGTTTGATGGAGCAAAAATTAACCATCAAAACGTTGAAGAGATTGCTGAAATAGATAGAGACATAATCGATTTTGCACAAGATTTATATTCAGAAGATGCTGAAGAAATATCAGCCAAGCATGTTTTTGCTAGTGAGGTACATGAACTAATAGACTCCCTCAAGCACCCAAGCGCTATAGACTACCCAGACACCCAGTTCTTTGTAACTTATTGCGATTCTTTGCGTGGCGAGGTTATGAACTGGGTAATTGAAAAAAAATACGAGCGCTTGCGCGGACAAGGCTGCTACAAGAAATTTTACACTTGCGAAGTCAATGGTGAAGTTGATGGGGCTATTGCGTATTTTGTAGAGCATAAGTCCCCATTTTACAGGGTAGAAAAACATTATTTGACCAATCATAAGTTTAAAGAATATCGCGATTATTACAGTACTTTTTTTAGCGAGGATGGTGGGGTATCAATAGACAGAAACTCTTTATACG
>JAOUDB010000300.1 GCA_029859485.1 Desulfuromonadales bacterium
TCTCCGCGCGCATTGAGTACGAGGATGAGAAGGGCAACCAGGAAGTCATCAACTCGCTCTTCAAGAGCTACATCATGCAGGTGACGGCTGATGTTCGTAAAGCGCGGGGCAAGGACGATATCTGCCTATCGGTTTTCAAAGATAACGCCGGAGTCATCAAGTTTAACGATGACTGGAGCCTGGTCTTCAAGGTTGAAACTCATAACTCACCGAGCGCCCTTGATCCTTACGGTGGCGCGCTGACAGGCATTGTTGGTTGCAACCGGGATCCCTTCGGTACAGGCATGGGTGCTCGCCTGATGTTTAACACCGATGTCTTCTGTTTTGCCTCTCCTTTTTACGACAAGCCTCTGCCACCGCGCCTGCTTCATCCTCGCCGGATTTTCGAAGGTGTTGTTGAGGGTGTTGAGCACGGCGGCAACAAGAGCGGCATTCCCACAGTCAATGGTTCGCTCGTGTTTGACGATCGTTTTGCAGGCAAGCCATTGGTCTACTGTGGTACGGGCGCGATCATGCCCCGCGTTCTCAATGGCAAACCGGGTCATGAGAAAGAAGCTAAAGTTGGTGACCGCATCGTTATGGCCGGCGGCCGCGTTGGCAAGGACGGTATTCACGGGGCCACTTTCTCCTCGGAAGAGCTCCACGAAGGTTCACCGGTGACCGCAGTTCAGATCGGTGATCCGATCACCCAGCGCCGCATGTTTGATTTCTTGATCATTGCCCGTGATCGCGGTCTTTATAATGCGATCACCGACAACGGCGCAGGCGGTCTCTCCTCGTCGGTTGGTGAGATGGCTGAATTCACCAATGGCTTCGAGATGCACCTCGACCGTGCGCCTCTCAAGTACAGTGGCTTGCAACCCTGGGAGATTCTGATCTCTGAAGCCCAGGAGCGCATGACCATGGCTGTGCCACCTGAGAAACTGAAAGAATTTTCAACCCTGGCTGATGAAATGGGTGTTGAAATCACAGATCTTGGTCAGTTTACGGATTCCGGTTATTTCCACTGTCTCTATGAAGGTGAAACCGCCTCATACCTGCCGATGGAGTTTATCCACGACGGTGTACCGCAGATGGTCCTGCCGGCGCGCTGGACACCGCCTTCATTGCAGGAGCCTGACTTTTCTCAGCCTATTGATATGGATGCAACCCTGCGTCATATGCTGGGCCGTCTCGATATCTGCTCAAAGGAATCGGTTGTGCGTCGCTACGACCACGAAGTTCAGGCCGGAACGGTTATTAAGCCGCTGGTTGGTGTTGCCAATGACGGGCCTTCCGATGCCGCAGTCGTTAAGCCCCTCTTTGACTCCTTCGAAGGTGTGGTGGTCGCCCACGGAATCTGCCCGAGTTACAGCGATATCGATACCTATCATATGATGGCCAATGCGGTGGATGAGGGCTTGCGTAATTATGTGGCCGTTGGGGGGAATGTCGAGCATGTGGCAGGCCTGGACAACTTCTGCTGGTGCGACCCTGTGGTCAGCGCCAAAACGCCGGACGGCGAATACAAGGCAGCCCAGCTCGTTCGCGCCAACCAGGCTCTCTACGATTACTGCCTGGCTTTTAGTATTCCCCTGATCTCCGGTAAAGACTCCATGAAGAACGACTACATGATCGGCGATACCAAGATCTCGATTCCGCCGACCGTGCTTTTTTCCGTGATTGGCAAAATCGAAGATTTGCGCAAGGCGGTCACTATGGACGCCAAGGCGCCCGGTGACCTGGTTTACCTGCTTGGTGAAACCCGGAACGAGCTCGGTGGCTCCGAGTATTATGCTCTACATGACCAGGTCGGGGCCAACGTCCCGCAGGTTGACGCAGAGAGCGCCATGCAGCGTTATCGTACACTTAATGCTGCTCAGGAAGAGGGTTTGGTCGCTTCCTGTCATGACCTCTCTGACGGTGGCCTCGCGGTCGCTCTTGCGGAAACCGCATTTGCCGGCGGCTTCGGTATCTCCGTTGATCTGCACGATGTCCCCGTTGATGCCGCCATGAGAGACGATCGGGTGCTCTACAGTGAATCGGCCAGTCGACTCTTGGTGACGGTTAAAGAAGAGAACAGTGAGCCGTTTGAGAAGCTTTTCGCCGGCCAGATTTTCGCATGCATCGGCGAAGTGACTGCTGATGAGGACCTGACGATTACAGGCCTGCAGGGTGAGGTTCTGATTCGAAGCACTATTGATGATCTCAAGGAAGCGTGGCAGAGCCCGCTGCGGGAGATGTAATGATGTCTAAACAAGTACGGGCTGTTGTCATCTCCGGTAATGGCACCAACTGTGAACGTGAAGTCGCTAACGCTTGCCGCGTGGCTGGCGCTGAAGTTGTTGATATTGTCCATGTTGCCGAACTTATCTCCGGCCGGGCCCGGCTGGATGATTATCATTTTCTCAACCTGGCTGGCGGCTTTCTGGATGGCGACGACCTGGGAAGCGCCAAGGCCGGAGCGAATCGGTTGACCCATGCTGCAGTTAAAGGCAGTGAGGAGACCTTGAGCGATCAGTTGCAGCGCTTTATTGCAGACGGCAAGCTGGTTATGGGCGTCTGCAACGGTTTCCAGTTGATGACCAAGATGGGCTTGCTCCCGGCTATTGGTGGTGATTACCAGAGACAATCGGCGACTTTAACCTTCAATGATGGCGGCCGCTTCGAAGATCGCTGGTGCTACCTCAAGGTTGACCAGGATTCGCCCTGTATTTTCACTCGCGGCCTCGACGGCGTTTATCTGCCGGTTCGTCACGGTGAAGGCAAGTTTGTTGTCGAGAACGACGAGCTGTTGCAGCAGATTGAGGATAAACACTTGTCTGTTGTCAAATACTGCGACGCAGATTACCGGGCACCGGTTATGGAGTATCCGTTGAATCCGAACGGTTCTGTGGCCGCAATTGCCGGTGTCTGCGATGAATCCGGCAGGCTCTTTGGCTTGATGCCGCACCCGGAAGCTTATATTCACAGAACCCATCATCCACGTTGGACCCGGGAGCCAGAGTTGCCGGAAGAGGGTATGGGTTTGTGGTTTTATATCAATGCAGTCCAGTACATTCGTGAGAAATTACTTTAAGGCCAGGGACGCGGTTCGTGAGACGCGGCACGTGGTAAAACCAAAAGCAATAAACAACGCTGGTCTCCAGCGGCGGAGATTTTTAAATCATGTCTGACAAGTTCCATGATGAATGCGGTGTCTTCGGTATCTTCGGTCACCCGGAGGCCTCCAACCTGACCTACCTCGGTCTTTATGCTTTGCAGCATCGCGGTCAGGAGAGTTGTGGCATTGTCTCAGGCGATGGCAAGAGGTTGCACTCTTATAAAGGTATGGGGCTAGTGTCCGACCGCTTCAAACGGGACTCGATTTTTGATGAATTACCTGGCCGCAACGCGATCGGGCATGTGCGCTATTCAACCGCAGGCAGCAGCGACTTCAAAAATGTTCAGCCGATCATGGTTGATTATGCCCGCGGTAGCATCGCCGTTGCTCACAACGGCAACCTGGTTGACGCTCAGGAAGTGAGGAATGGTCTGGAGCATACGGGCTCGATCTTCTCCACGACCTCTGACACGGAAGTTCTGATTCACCTGCTGGCAAAATCGCAGAGCGATTCGTTAGCAGAACGTGTTGCTGAAGCTTTGATGTCGGTTAAGGGCGCGTACAGCATTGTATTTCTCACAGAAACGCGCATGGTCGCGGTTCGTGATCCGAATGGTTTCCGTCCTCTTGCTCTCGGCCGGCTCAACGGTGCTTATGTTGTTGCCTCTGAAACCTGTGCTTTTGACTTGATCGAAGCGGAGTTTATTCGTGAAATTGATCCGGGCGAGATGGTTGTTATTGATAAGGACGGCATGAAGTCTTACCGGCCCTTTAAAGAAACCACGCCATCCCCCTGTATCTTCGAGTTTGTCTACTTTGCACGTCCGGACAGTACGATCTTTGGCGAACAGGTTTACAAGGTCCGTAAAGAACTCGGTCGCCAGCTGGCCCGTGAACATCATATCGACGCAGATGTCGTTCTTGCTGTGCCGGACTCCGGTGTGCCGGCGACAATAGGTTATGCTGAAGAATCGGGAATCCCCTTCGAGTTGGGGCTGATTCGCAATCATTACGTCGGTCGAACCTTTATTGAGCCGCAGCAGTCGATTCGCCACTTCGGCGTCAAACTAAAGCTCAATCCTGTCCGTGAGGTGATTGAGGGTAAACGTGTTGTCGTCGTTGATGACTCTCTGGTGCGCGGCACCACGGCACGTAAGATCGTCAAGATGATTCGCAACGCAGGCGCTCGAGAAGTTCATATGCGCCTTTCCAGCCCGCCGACCAGTTTTCCCT
>JAOUDB010000301.1 GCA_029859485.1 Desulfuromonadales bacterium
AAAAAAAAGAGGCGGGATCATTGTCGATTATTTAAACAATGGCGATCCATTGCCAGAGGAGATGAACCAGAACAACCTGCTTTCATATGGGGTAAAAAGCGTGGACAGCCCCGGAAGAGGGCTTGGTATGGCCTATGTTGGAAAAATGATCAAGGCTCATCACGGAACCTTTGAGATTCTCGACAATCCTGACTACAACGTTCACTTCCGGATCATCCTGCCAAAAGGAGGCGTGCATTGAACAAAAAACTTCCCAGACCTTTGAGGGTTCTGATTATCGATGATGACAAGAGCTTCGTTGAGGAATTGCAGCGAGATGCAAACCCTTATCGCATCATCCTGGATCATGCCATGAGTCTGGAAGAAGCGATTGAGATTATGGATGAAAGGGGCGAAAAAGCCTTTGCCGGAGTTATTCTCGACGTCATCTGCCTGAAGAAGAAAGAGCAGAAAGTTGCCGATGAAAGTTTCCTTGTCAAAGCTAAGGAAGTTTTCGACCGGAAAGCCCCGAGCCTGCCTAAAGCTATCCTGACCGCAGAGCCCGGCCACTTTCAGACGCTGAAACCTCTCTACGAAGGAACCCTTTCGGTCTACCTCAAAGGTGGCGAGGATCAGGACCGGATGTTTGCCTTCTTCTGCAAGGAAAGTGAAAAACTCGAGAATGTCCGTATGGCGTCTCAGTACCCGGAAGTTTTTGAGGTTTTCGAAAAGCAGTTTCTGGGCAACAGTGAAGAGCAGGAGTTGATTGCCTGCCTGAAGCTCATGGACAGTTCTGACCCCGTGGTTATTGCAGATAATCTGGCCCGCCTACGGAGGTTGCAGGAGGGGATCTACCTGGCTCTATACCGAAAGGATCCGAAATATATCCCCCCCGGCGCGGGAATCGGAGGCGGGTCACTGTTCAAACATGTTATCCGCCACTTCAAGGTCATGCACCTGATCGAGCATGGCAAGATCATTGAAGTCGCTTCGGGACTGGTTCACTCCATTGGCAGCGACCATGGAACCCATGTTCCGAGCAAGCCCCCCTTGTACGCGCCCACCAGGTACACTGTGCAGATGACGACCTTTGCCATTCTGGACCTGATCTTATGGTTCAAGGAGATCATGGAACCTGAGGTTACTTCGAGTAACGGCACCTCAGTGTCTTGACAAATCCTCGGCCCAATACTGTCAAAGACTCAACGCGCCAGAGCATAAATATTTCCGCGATAAGAATTTCAAGTTTTACCCTCCTGTGTTATCACCGCTTGGCGCAGCGCACTATTTTCGCTATGCTGTCCGAGGGCACTCATGCCTGCCCGCAGCCGTTAATATTATGTTGGAGGAAATTCAAGAGGTCATCATGTCCCCTAAGCTCTTGGTCATCGCAATCGCTCTCATTCTGAACGCTATATTATCTCCTTTTGCCTACGCAGATAGCGAGACAGAGGCTCATAAACTGATCAACGCCCAGGGCTGCAAGGCCTGTCATACATTGGACGGCAATGGCGGTGTCACAGCAGGCAGCTTCGAAGCAATGCGCGATAAACTGACACGTGCTCAAGTACGCTCCCAACTTGTAAACCCGGAGCGAAAACACGGCAATGACAAGATTCCGGATTTCAGTCACCTCTCAGAAAATGAGATTGACGTTCTGGTCAATTTCATACAACCAAAGCCTTAAAGCTTTAAGGCGGTCAACATTTCGCTAACTGGAAAAGATAAATGACGCAACGTATCATCCCGATCACATCAGCTAACTTTATTGCCGGCAGAACCCCCGACCAGCCACTGGACCTGCCGTCCATTTTCGGCAACAATCATCCTTTGGCACTGGAAATAGGCTGCGGCACAGGCCATTTCGTGCTTGAACGTGCTCGCAAACAGCCCGAGACAAACTTCCTCGCTATTGATATCTACAATAAAGGGTGTTTTAAAACCTGTAAGAAGATTGATGAAGCCGGCGTGCAGAACGTTCGTGTCATGCGCGTTGAAGCCCGTTGGCTGCTGGACAAAGGTCTGCAACCTGAGAGTCTCTCTGCGGTCTATATCAACTGCCCGGATCCCTGGCCCAAAAAACGCCACTGGAGCAGACGATTGGTCAACCGCGATTTTCTCCTCAACCTGGCTCAGCATCTGGAACCGGGAGGAGATTTCTTTTTCAGCACTGATTTCGACAACTATGCGGAAAGCGTCGCAGAGCAGATTCGTGACCTGAACGGCTATCGCAATATGCTGCAAGACGAGTGGACTCACTCCTTGGCCAACTACCCGATCTCCAAATACATGCAGAGGTTCCTCGATAAAGGCCAACAGATCTACTACCTGCACTACAAACGTGATGCAGACGTGCCTCGCCATCTCCTGTCATCCCCTCCAGTACGGCGAGGTTTTCGTTTTGATTGGCAAAAGGTCGGAAATGACTGAGTATCTTACGACTCAACTGCCAGGAACGGGAGGGATCATCCGCCAAAAGCCAGAAGACTTCCAGGTTGAGGAGATCCCCCTTTACGAACCCTGTGGAGAAGGAGACCATCTTTTCATCCGTGTAGAAAAGAGCGGATTGACCACCTACGATTTGCTCCGGGAACTTTCGAGCGCCCTGAAGTGCAATGAACGCGATCTCGGCTATGCCGGGCTCAAAGATGCCAGGGCGATTACCCGGCAAACGGTCTCCGTGCCATTACGCAAACCGGAAGACGTCAAAGAACTGGAGATCCCGGGGGTAACGATCCTCTCAGCGCGCCTGCATGGCAATAAGCTGCGTCCCGGCCACCTGGCAGGGAATCGCTTCCAGATCCGCATTCACCAACCCGACCAGGAAGGTTTGTCACGCGCGGAGACGATTCTTGGCGTCCTGCAGGATATCGGCGTACCCAATCGTTTTGGCGAACAACGCTATGGCTCCCTTGGCAACTCCCACCGTATTGGCAAGGCCGTCCTGCGCAACGACTTTAAAGCCGCTATTCGAGAAATCATCGGCGACACGAAAGAGATTAACCATGAGGGTTGGAAGCAAGCGGCTGAGGCCTTTCACGCAGGTGACTTGAAGACTGCCGTAGAGAAATTACCTCGCCATTGCAGACCGGAGCGCCGTCTGCTGGAGATGCTTCAGGAAGGCAAGAGTGCTCGCAAGGCGGTCCTTGCTATGCCAAGAAAGCTGCTCCGGCTCTACCTTTCTGCGTACCAATCATGCCTCTTTGATCGCTTGGTCGACATGCGCATGGCTTCCCTGGAGCGCCTCTGGCCGGGAGATCTGGCCTACAAACATGTTAACGGCGCCTGTTTTCTGGTCACCGACCCTGAGCTGGAGCAACCGCGCGCTGACAGCTTCGAGGTCAGCCCCACAGCCCCCCTGTTCGGCTACAAGAGCAAGCTTGCCAAAGGCCAAGCCGGCCTGCTTGAACAAGGCCTGCTCGACAAAGAGCAGCTCAACCTTGAGGCGTTCCGCCTACCGGGTGGCCTGGCCATGGAAGGGGAACGGCGGCCGTTGCGGGTGCCGATTCAGGCTCCGGAATGCATTCGGGAAAAAGAATCGCTACTGGTTACCTTTTCATTACCGAGAGGCAGCTTCGCGACGACCGTCCTCAGTGAGATTATGAAAACATGAGGTTTTGCCTTGAATTGGCAAACCCTTTGCATTAAAAACAATTTAAACAGCACTTCGATTTTCGTTGCAGGTGCTTATTTGTCGCTTAATTTGTAGAGGAGCTCAAGGCATGTCGCAAACGAACGAGCAAGACTCCCCTAAAAGGGAAGATCTTCGCATTAACTTTTTCCGCCCTCGACCCGGCTTCATGCGTAAAGAGGTGACGATTATCTGGGTTACCCTGGCCGCTTGGGCCACTATGACCTTCGGCATGCCGATTCACCTGGCGTTCGTTCACACGGACCCAACCCGTACCCTTGCCGAGGCTCCCTATATCTTCGGCATCCCCGCGTACTTCTGGTTCAGCGGTCAATTCCTGATCCTCTGGTTTATCTTTCTCTGTTTTATTTTCAATGTTCTGATTGACTGGTTGAGTTCAAGCTACCGAAGACGGCGTTAGGGGAATGGCGATTATGGAACAATCGATTAAATATACTCCTTTTTTCCTGCTTTGCGGGATGCTCATCGTTTCTCTTATCGTGGGCCTTTTGAGCCGACGCCACGACAGGGGTGGCTACGGCGTGCAGGTGAGATCAATCGGCCATGCCAGCATCGGCGCCGCTATCGCCTCAAACTGGATGAGTGCCGCCTCTTTCCTTGGCATCGCAGGTGTTTTTTTCCTCAACGGCTATTTTGCCTTCGCCTACATCCTGGGCTGGACTGGCGGCTACGTCCTGCTG
>JAOUDB010000302.1 GCA_029859485.1 Desulfuromonadales bacterium
CGTTACTGGGAGGGCGCAGTCTCTGTTCAAGGTAAACAAGGTGCCGACAAACTTGCTGGGTTTGGTTACGTTGAGTTGACCGGGTACTAACATTATAAGATCGCCAATGCGAGGGAAAAGATGAAAGCAGAGGTTGAGCGCTAACTTAAATAAAGAAGTTCGCTTAGCTTTGGGAGGGATTGTCGTCAACTTTTATTTGACGTTTAATCTCCTCATATTTCAGGGTCAGTAGTAATTTCGCATTTCAGTCAGACTGAGTACCTCGAAACAATGCAGTAGGATAAATAGTAACCCCTGACACCTTTCTATCCAGATTTGTCTCCGACAACGAAACCATTCTTAAATGTCAGGGTAAGTAATAATGCTCAACTATAGGCAACCGATGAATCTCAAATTTCAATAGCACAACATATTGGACGTTTAATCTCTCCACTTACAAATGAATCTCGACGTGACGATTATCCTGACATCAACTAGGTTGGCAATAATGCAAGATCCATATAATTCTTGGGAACAATAAAGAGGCCTCCTTTTCCCATAAAACGTAGTGAGCTGTTATACTCATCTAACGAGTAACATTGAAAGTCTTTCCCGGTTTAGCTCAAAACGAAACTCTAAGTTGCCATTGCCATCCAGACAAAAGGATCTGAACTTATGAGCAGCCATACTATGGAGGGTTTTGCCTCTTTTACTCTGGCCATTATTCTTCTGTTTCTTGGCAAACTGATTATCGGTCGCTCTGAACTGCTCAAACGTTACAGTATCCCTGAACCGGTGATCGGGGGCTTCTTATGTGCAGCACTGGTCGGTCTCAGTTACTATTTCCTCAACTTTGAACTCAGCTTCGATCTTCGGTCCAGAGATGTATTGCTTCTCTACTTCTTTGGTGCAATAGGTCTTCAAACCGACATCCGCACCCTGATAAATGGCGGCAAACCGCTGGCCATTCTACTGACCCTAGCCGCTGTCTTTATTGTTTTACAGAATCTCGTTGGGATCAGTGTTGCCAGCCTGTTCGGAATGGACCCCAAGGCGGGCCTGTTGGTTGGCTCAATTTCGCTGGTCGGCGGTGTCGGAACGGCCTTGGCATGGAGTCCGACTTTTGTTGAGAGCTTCAATATCACCAATGCTCTTGAAATTGGCGTTGCTGCGAATACAGTCGGTTTGATCTCGGCCTGCCTGATCGGTGGCCCTATTGCTCGCTACTTGATTATCAAGAACAAAATCATAGCGCAACAAGAAGAGTCCCTCGATATCGGCGTTGTGCATGACAATGAGCAGAGTACGATGATCGATTCCTACGCATTGCTTTGGGCCTGGCTCTGGCTCAATGTCGCAATTATGCTCGGCTATCTTTTCGACAAGTTGTTACAGTCGGTCGAGTTCCAACTACCGATGTTTGTCTCTTGCCTGATGGCCGGTATCTTGATTGGCAACTGCCGGAACTTGATCATGAAAAAAGAGGAAGCCTATCCCGGTGCGAAAATGGGGATTGCTGTGATTTCAGACCTCAGCCTAGGTATGTTTTTGACTATGGCCTTGATGGGCCTGCAAATCTGGGAGCTACAAGGGCTGGTGACCTTTATCTCTTCCGTCATGTTCTGCCAGATTCTGCTCTCGATATGCTTTACCCTATTTGTGGTTTTCCGTCTGATGGGCAAAGATTATGAAGCCACGGTGATCAGTGCCGGATTTGGCGGGATCACTCTGGGATCAACAGCCACCGCGATCGTCAACATGTCGTCTGTCGCCAAACAATACGGGGCTGCTCACCGGGCATTTATCATCGTCCCGCTGGTTTGTGGATTTTTTATCGACATCGTCAACGCACTGGTTATCAGGTTCTTCGTTGGCCTCTAGGTAGAGGCGAAAGTTTTCTTATAAATCACGACTTCTGAGAAGAAAAACGGCTTCTTATTGATAGAGGTATTCAGTAAGCTCTTTAATACACAAAACTATGGCCACCAGGGTTCGATCCTTGGTGGCCTTTTCTATAATGCAGGATAAATAAGAACCCACCGCTTTGACTTAATATCTTGATTGGGTAAAGTTTTTATATCCTTTTTGAACTTCCATTGGGGAGAAATGGCCAGTAGGAAAACAGGACAATATAAAAAAACTCTAAACTTCTTTAGTTGGTTCACGCTGACCAGCGGTTTTGCTTTTTTACTTTCCCAGAATACAGCAGAAATAGTCATCTATACTTAAGGAGTGATTATGGCAGAGACGGGCTGGTCCCCACCTGAGTTGTTGAAAATGGCCGGCAGTTATTGGAGTGCTTGTACCTTGCATGCTGGAGTAAAACTCGACCTTTTTACACTCCTGAGTGAAACTCCAACCACAGCAGAGGACCTCTCAAGACAGAGTGGTCTGAGCGAGCGAGGGTTGACTATGTTACTCGATGCTCTGGCATCTCTCGATTTACTGCAAAAGAAGAAGGGTCTTTATTTCACAACGGCGTTCTCGTCCGAATTTCTTTCAAAAACCTCTGTAAAATATATGGGGCATATTATTTTCCATCATCACCACTTGGTTGAGAGTTGGTCTCGACTTGATGTCTCTGTATTAAGTGGTAAACCAGTTCGTAATCGTTTGTCACATGAACCGTCTGATGGAGAACGAGAAAGTTTTTTGATGGGGATGTTTAATATGGCAATGCTGACGGCGCCAATGGTTGTTCCGCAGATTGACCTAACTGGTCGAAGTCATCTGCTTGACCTTGGCGGTGGTCCCGGGACTTATGCCATCCACTTTTGTATTCATAACCCAGCAATGAAGGCGACGATTTACGACCTTCCTGCTACACGCCAGTTTGCCAAAGAGACGATATCGCGCTTTTCGATGCAACAGCGGATCGATTTCCAGTCGGGTGATTTTCAAGATGATGTGATTGTTGGTCAATACGATGTTGCTTGGCTGTCACATGTCCTTCATGGCGAAGGAGAAGAAGGGTGTTCTAACATGCTGCAAAAAAGCGTAGCAGCCCTCGAGCCAGGAGGTTTACTGCTGGTGCAGGAGTTTATTCTTGACGAAGATCGTACCAAGCCGGTTTTCCCAGCTCTTTTCTCTTTGAATATGTTACTTGGAACCTCAAATGGTAAAGCCTACACTGAGGGTGAGATTGTTCTGCTTCTACAGAAAGCCGGTCTAGAAAGTGTTGAGCGGTTACCGGTCGATCTACCGAATGGCGCCGGTGTGATCTGTGGACAACGCCAATAATGATTGTCGCTTAAAATGAATTTCCTTGCAGTATGCTACTGGCGATTAACCCCAACTTGAAGATTAAAATTTGATCTGGATTCTTAGATTGCAGGGTTTCTAGTAAACACCTCAAACACGCCACTTCTTTCCATCAAAACAACGTGAGATGACAAATAGGATCATCCATGTTTGACGTCGACTCCTAACCAGATATACTCGAAATCAAATTCAAGAAATTCTGGAAAGGAGACCTTCGATGAAATCAATACTAAAAGCTTTGATATTCGGACTATTAATGACCCTCTTCTGTTCAAGCGTTTATGCTGATGAGTACTCAGACACAAAAAAGATGTTCGAGGAAGCTGGCATCTCAAACATGTTTAACAGTGCCTATGGTTATGCACTGTTTCCAACGATCGGCAAGGCTGGGTTTTTAGTTGGTGGGGCTTATGGAAAAGGCCGTGTTTATGAGCAAGGTAAGCACATCGGTGACACGGCAATGACTCAGGCGACCGTCGGTTTTCAACTAGGTGGCGCGGGTTTTAGCCAAGTCGTATTTTTCCAGGACAAACGAGCTCTAAGTGAGTTTACCAATGGTAACTTCGAGTTTGGTGCAGAAGCACAGGCCACTGCCATAACCGCAGCAGCAGGCGCCTCTGCTAACACTTCAGGTAGTTCCGCGACAGCCAGCGGGGGGAAAAATAATGCTACAACGGCTGGCGGAGATTACAATAAAGGCATGTCCACATTCACTATCACAAAGGGTGGATTAATGTACGAAGCTACTGTTGGTGGACAGAAGTTCAGCTTCACCAAACTTTAATGATTGCCAAAAATCAATGTTTGATTCGCGTAGATTCTGTAGCCTAGCCTCCTGGCCACGAAATAAGGCCATCTAAAAAAGGGTGGCCTATCTTATTTGTCGCGACTTCTAAGACGAAAAACGCCTTCTTATTGATAGAGACATATAAGACGACAAAATGATGGCCATCTGGATCAACTCTGGTGGCCATTTATTATTTATCAGGGTATCTAAGAATTTCGTATTTCGGCCAAGCAAACAGCCCGGAAACAATGTAGGAGGATAAATAGTAAGCATTTTGAAAGA
>JAOUDB010000303.1 GCA_029859485.1 Desulfuromonadales bacterium
ACGGCTTCTTATTGATCGACATATTTAAGAAGCTCTTTAATACGCAAAATCAAGGCCACCGGATCATCGTCGGGTGGCCTTTTGTTTTCATACAGACAATGCCTGCCTGCTTTCATAATACAGTCGATATACAGAGGATGTGCTGACGCCATAGTGTTCGGCAATTTCACGTTTACTGCAACCTGGCGTTTCGTAATCCTTTAGAAGTTCGACGATCTCTTGAGATGTAAGCTTTGGTTTCGCTCCGAAGACAACACCGCGAGCTTTGGCTTTCTCACGACCTTCCAGAGAGCGTTCCCGGATCAACCCTCGCTCAAACTCTCCGATAGCAGCAAGAATGTTGAATTGGAGTTTGCCGTAAATGGTTGTGGTGTCGATCCCCTGATCCATGACAACGAGATCAACATTTTTCTCCTCAAGGCGTTGAACAATTATTGACAGATCAACTACGGAGCGAGCAAGGCGATCAAGCTTAGTGACCACGAAAACATCTTCCTCCCTGACAAAGTCGAGAGCATTTTTTAACTCAGGGCGATTCTTAGTGGAACTGGCTGAGGCCTTCTCTCGAAAGATACGGTCACAGTCTACCAAGTGATCCATCTGTACATCCAGTTTCTGCCCAACGGTGCTGACCCTTGCATACCCAACTCTCATGCCCATGACAACCTCCCTTTGTTAGTTTCTTCTTGATCCACTGCGGTGGGGGTGGTCATGAAAGGTTATCTGGAATATGGAGATTTTACTGAATTGCAGGGGTTCTGATAATTTCGTATTTCAGCCAATCTGTAAGGCGGCTGTCAATGTGAGAGGATAAACAGTAACTCTTTTGATCCACTCTATCGACTCTATCTCTGGCAATAAAGCCCCTCCTAGATAGCAAGACAATCAATAATACTGATCGAGATGACTGGATTCGAACCAGCGCCCCCCCCTGCTCCCGAAGTCTTTGCAATAACTCTAAGAATATCCCCAGGTGATGTAAGAATGAATTGCGGGAGGATTGATAGCAAAAGTTCTAGGGTCTTGAGCGTATCACTATAAATCGTGCATTTAAAAAAACTAACCCTCGTTTTAGTCTAGCCGCTGTTGCGTTTGGCAGGCACAATCCGTGACAGACCGTCCCACTCTGCAAGTTGCTTGCATGCATATTCGTAACCGATCCTGTACAACTCTTCATAAGCATCGAACCCGAGCAGTTCAAACTCCTGCACAGGTGGAGTCAGATAAAGATCAACCCGATCCGACTCCACGAGTTGTTGAAGGTACCTTTTACTGCTCAGGGTCGTTGTCCAGAGGAGAACATCAAAGATATTGGCTACGTGTCCGTTGCTTGAGGTCGGGGATAAACGATGACGGAGTTGGCTCCACCCCGTATCATCCCAATGCGTGCTGCTCGCAAGTCCCTTTGCACCGCCGCCACCGACGTTGACGGCGATAACCGTTCCACCTCTGCACCTATTCTCCATAACATCCATGGGGACATTATTCATTACGCCGCCATCCACAAGCAGTTGTCCATCGGCCCGAACCGGAGGGAAGACTCCTGGCAGAGAGCAACTCGCTCGTACCTTTTCCCAGAGCAACCCCTGTTCATGCACCATCATTTCTCCTTCGCTGAGGCTTGCGGAGATGCAGAAGTAAGGGAGCCAAAGATCGGCGATGTCAATCTCCTCAAAGAACGATTGTAGCCGGCTGTTAAGTTTGCGGCCGGCAAGAATGGAGATCATGGGAAAATCCAGATCTCTAATCGCCTTCGTGTCGGTGAAGGTCTTGCTGGAAAATTCGAGGATTTTTTGCGGAGTCCACCCCCGGGCATAAGCGGCGGCCATTACTGCCCCCATACTGGTCCCACCAATGACGTCGACTGGGACTCCTGCCTCCTCCAGGGCTTGAAGCACCCCGATGTGAGCAAGACCGCGAGCTCCTCCCCCCCCAAGCACGAGACCAACGGCCCGATCTCCTATGCGGCGGGTAGCCCGCTGGAAGTCATTTTCATTGCCCTGTCGCACCTGGTGGTGGCGCCGCCGGCACTTGAGATTCATCCATGCCTTCGACCCACAGGGCAACTCGGTGTTCTCATCTCGTACCAGGATCAAGTCCACTTTCAGATCAGTCTCTGCTACCTTGCGGCCATCAAACATTTGATCGATACGCTCTATCTCCGTGGTGTCCTCTGCCATCGCTGCGACGATAATCCGGTCGGTCTGGCGAAGACACCATCGCGTCCATATCGTCTCGGTCGGATCGCAGACGAACAACAGGAAACGGCCTTCCGCTTCCTGCTCCTCCAACCAGGCCGTCAGTTGGGGCCGCACTCGCTCGAACTCGTTTTCCTTGGACGGGTCACACCCCAAAGCCTCTTGTACCCGTTGGCTGTCGATCAGATGTCCCTGCCCAGCCGTTTCCGAAAACGCCTGCATGAGTGAAACGGCTGATTCGCGTATTTGGGGAGCGTTGCTGGTCGGCAGCAAAGCGAAAGCCTGCGGTCTACTCGGCAGGGACTTCTGGCCTACCAATTTTCGAGACTGATCGATAGCCCAGCGTGTATAGTCCTTAATCAGCTCAGGGCTTGCCGCCAGACATGCAAAAAAAGCCTTGCAGGGCAGGTTAATCACCGTGCTGTCTCTGAGGGCATACAGATCGGTATAAATGGGTTCTCCAGCCAAAGAAGTAGCGAGAGCCAAGACTTCCCCGCGACCAAGTTCAAGAGTAAGGGTCTCGCCGGAGCGAGCAGGGATACAAGCAACAAACCGACCGTGCTCGAGCACCGTAACTATTTCGGTGAACTCCCCTTGTTTGAGAAGCAGTGCACCGGCCGGGGCGAACACACGATTTGCATCCTTGGCGAGTGAATTATAGTCTTTTTCCGAAAACCCTGAGAACGCCGTACACGAGGACAGAACATCTCTGAGTTCATTGGCGCTGATCTTCTCTGGGTGGATTTTTAGTGTTTTGTCCATGACTTCGAGGATAACCTTGGTTGGAGTTTAGCATGACATCGACAAAGCCTATTTACAACAGCTCGCAGATTTTGCAGAACCTGAAACAGTTCTAATTGATTAAATCAAGCCTACCTTGGGTGCATTTGATGTCAATTCATGAGAAACAAAATCTAACTTAAGCATGAACAGAATTAGATAGAGGGCTTCAGGAAACTCTTTAATCCGCAAAACAATGGCCACCAAGGTTCAATTCTTGGTGGCTTTTTCTTGCAATAAAGATCGTTGGACGAATAGACGAAGAATCGGACAGGATGGTAGAATATAAATGTGTAAACAAATAACAGTTTGCCTTCTAGATAAACATTGCCCCGTAGCCATCCCCCTCCTTTGACTGCGGGGTTTTTTATTGTAAGTCAGGGTCAGCAAGAATTTCGCAATTTAGCCAATTTCAGACACCCCAATCAATGTGAGAGGATTTAAAAAAACTTGCCCCTTTGACCTCTCCTTTATATTGAGTTAGGTTAGCGTAGGTTTATTGATAGGTTCCTTGGGGGATGACTTGATCATTACAACCGAATTATAGATGGATTAACAAACCGTTGTTGTCTGCTTATGCTGACCGGCGGTTTTTTTGTGATGAAGGATTTTATTTAGCATTTATCAACTTTAGGCGACTTATTACAATGAATGATGTCACACAGGATTTACTCAAGCATTTGACCCTTGAACGTCTCGATGAGAACCTTTATCGCGGTGACAGCCGTGATGTAGGCAGCCCCAATGTGTACGGCGGCCAAGTCCTTGGCCAGGCGCTGTTTGCAGCCAGCCAGACCGTTGAGGGTAGGGAGGCTCATTCTCTACACGCGTATTTTCTGCGGCCGGGCAACAAGAATGAACCTGTTGTTTACGAGGTGGACCGAATTCGTGACGGAAGAAGTTATACGGTCCGGAGAATTGTCGCTATCCAGCGCGGCAAGCCGATCTTCAACATGTCGGCCTCTTTCAAAATCAAGGAGAAGGGGATCGAGCATCAAATCGAGATGCCCGAGGTAACATGTCCGGAAGATTTGCTTAACACGACGGAGCTAGGCAAGCAGGCCTTGGCAGATTTTCCCGAAAAATTGAGCCGATTTTTAAAGTGGCAACGGCCTGTTGAGTTCAGACCAGTACAGCCAACCGATCTTCTATATCCTGACCCAACTCCCCCGTTTCGGGATATCTGGATCAAGGCTGATGGCGCATTGCCGAACGATCCGGCGATGCACAAGGTTTTGTTTGCCTACACTTCCGATTACTCCCTGCTTGGCACGGCCTTGCTGCCGCATGCCTTAACCTTTACTCAGGGCACGATTCGTGCGGCAA
>JAOUDB010000304.1 GCA_029859485.1 Desulfuromonadales bacterium
GAGCCGCCCGAGCACCTGTTCGTCGAGCTGAGCGGTGTTTCCGATCCGGTTCCGGTCCTGAATTCCTTTCTCGAGACGCAGCTCGTGCACGTCTTCTCCTACAGTAGCCTCCTGTCGGTGGTCGACGCCGAGCAGTTGCCGAGACTGGAGGGGGAGATGTCCCAATTAGCGCGCGGACAGATCGGGGTTGCAGATGTCGTGGTGCTCAACAAGACCGACCTGGTCAGCGCGGACCACCTGGCCCGCGTCAAGCAGTTGGTGCAGCTCGTCACACCTGGCTCACGGATTATCGAGACCGTCCAGGGGCGGGTGCCGCTTGAGCTGGTTTTCGAGGGCGGCCGCGAAACACGGCATCACAGCCGCTTAGAACCTCGCCACGGAGGACACCCCCGCAACCATGGGTTCGCCACCTGGAGTTGGCGGAGCGACCAAGCCCTGTCTTTGCCCAGACTGCGGGAGACGATGAAGGCGTTGCCCGAAACGGTCTACCGCTGCAAGGGCGTCATTCAGATCGAGGAGCTGCCGCTTAACCGATACGTCCTCCAGATGGTGGGCAAGCGCCATCATTTCGAGGAGACAGGCCGCTGGGACGGCGAGGCGCCGCGTACGGAGATCGTCCTCATCGGCGGGCGGGATGGCATCGATCCCGAGAGATTGCAGTCGGCGTTCGATGCATGCATCGGCACCGGGGACGAATCACAATCCCCGGTCTTGCGGCTGGTGAAGAAGCTCGCTCCGGAGTTGCTGAACGCACAACAGGCCAAGTAGGGGTCCGTGTGCATTGCCCTGCGCAGGGTCTTGAACATTACCGCCGTCGGAAAACCGCTGAAAGGTTCTCAAACAACGGTTAACCCCAAGGCGTTTTGGTCCAGTCAGCCAATGCTACTAAGAACAAAGAGAATGCTAAGGAGAAAAGAAATGAATCTTAAAAGGTTAATATCCCGTAGAGCATTTCTCTATCAGTCTGGAGCGCTGTCTGTTTCGATATTCGCAGGAGGGGGCGTAGTCTCCAGTCTGTTTGCCGCATCAAAACAACCCGCGGATATCGTTTATCGCAACGCCCGCATCTATACCATCAATCCGCAACAACCCTGGGCGGAGGCCATCGCGGTCAGCGGTGGGCGAATAGTCGCGATCGGTGGCAATGACCTTGTCAATGGTTTAGTCGGCAAGAAGACCAGGCTGGTCGATCTCAAGGGCGCTTTTGTTCTCCCCGGTTTACACGATTGCCACCTCCACCCGCACTTCATCTATCGTGACAAGGTGGCGGACAGACTGTCGCTCTCACCCTCGGACACCCAGGAACAAGTTCTCAACAAGATCGCCGAGTACGCCAAGAAGCACCCGGACGGCTGGATTGCCGGCAGTGTATGGAATGGCGCCAACTTCGAGGGTGGCCGCCTGACGGCGGCGATGATCGAGAAGGTTGCGCCGGGTCGGCCCGTGTGGCTCAAGGATACGACCGGCCACAACGCGGCGGCCAGCAAGAAGGCCTTGGAACTTGCCGGCATTACCAAGGACACCCCATCCCCGTTCGGTGGCTTTATTGAGAAGGGCGAAGATGGAGAACCGACCGGATATCTTTCGGACAACGCGTCGGCGATGGTCGGCGCTAAACTGCCCGGGCCACCGCTCGAAGTCTACAAGAAGTGTATCCCCATGGCCCTGGATGTCGTGCGCGCCAACGGGGTGACGGCCATCGGGGATATGGCGGGGCGGGAGCCGATTCATGAGTCCTACAGGGCACTGGAAGAGGCGGGAAATCTTAACCTCAAGGTCATGCTCACTGTCGGCATGTTCACCGAGGGGCGCCACGGCGACGGCACATGGGAGACGAACGCCCAACCCTTTGTCGAGACGGTCCAAAAGTACAACTCCCATCTCATCGATGCGATGAACGTCAAGTTCTGGGCAGACGGGACCCCTCCCGGCCTCACCTCTTTGATGCTCGAGCCCTACCAGGGAGACTTGCACGGCAAAAAGCCACCTTTCTACGGCGCGGTAACCTGGTCAAAAGATGTACAGGAGACCATGCGCGCCTATGATCTGCGCGGTCTGAGGATTCATGTTCACTCGGTCGGAGATGGAACCACTCGACAAGTGCTGGATGTCTTTGAGCAGATCCGGGCAAAAAACCCTCATAATCCGGTCAAACACCACCTCTCTCACCTTTCATGGGTATCCAACGAGGACTTGGCCAGGATGCGCCGGCTTGGCATCACTGCCGAGATGTCACCTGACGTCTGGTTCCCAGGCGTGACCTCCCACGCCTGCGGGGTCACCCTCGGCAAAGAACTGAACGAAACAGGCTGGCCCGTCAAACGCATCATGGACAGCGGGCTCGAGCTTGCATTCGGCAGCGACTGGGGAGCATCCGGGCGTGATTACAGCGTGATGGCAAGCCTGGAGGCGCTGCTGACCCGCAAGAACCCCTGGGGCAAAGCCTTTGGTTCTTACAAGTCTGGTGAGGCCTATGCACCGGATCAGGCCATCGACCTGCCTGCGGCACTGCGGATGCTCACCATCAACGGCGCCAGGCTCATGCAGCACGAGCGCGAGCGCGGCTCGCTCGTGGTAGGCAAATACGCCGACATGGCGGTGTTGAACGAGAACCTTTTCGACCTGGTGGAAGCGGGAGGGCAGGACAAGATCAACGAGGTCAAGGTGCTCAAAACCGTCTTCGAAGGCGAAGAGTCGTATACTGCAGGGTAAAAGCATCATCGGCAGCGATATGGACAAGTTAAACGAGGAGGAGAAGACGAATGGAAACTTCATCAAAAACGCACCGCACGGCTTTGATCACCGGTTCGACCAGCGGGATTGGCTTGGCGATTTCCCATGCACTCGCCGCCGATGGCTTCAATATTGTCCTCAACGGGCGTCGCCCCGAGGCCGACCAGGAACCGTTGCGGCAGGAACTGGCGGATAAGCACGGCGTGACTGTGTCCTACCTGCCTGCGGACATGTCTGATCCCAAACAGATCGAACGTTTAATGGCCAACGCCATCAAGAAATCCAGTGGGATTGACGTGCTTGTCAATAACGCGGGGATTCAGTTCGTTGCGCCGCTCGAGGAGTTTCCCACCGAGAAATGGGATGCGATCCTGGCCATTATTCTCAGCGCTGCTTTCCATACCACGCGGGCCGTTCTACCTCACATGCGCCAGCAGCAATGGGGTCGAATCATCAATATATCCTCGGCCCACGGTCTGCGCGCTTCGCCCGACAAAGCGGCCTATGTCAGCGCCAAGCACGGCCTGGTCGGGTTGACGAAAACCGTGGCTCTGGAGACCGCCGAAGCGGGAATTACCTGCAACGCCATTTGCCCGGGATATGTATTGACGCCCCTCGTCGAGAAGCAGATACCGGATACTGCCCGTGCGCACCATATGTCAGAAGAGGATGTGGTCCGCGATGTCATGCTTTCCGAGATGGCAACGAAGCGGTTTGTGAAAACCGAGGAGATTGGCGGGCTCGCGGCGTTCTTGTGCAGCGATGAGGCGGCCTCGCTGACCGGGGCGGCCCTGTCGGTTGACGGCGGATGGACGGCGCGATGATTTTCAACGATTAAATAGCGGGAGGTAGAAGATGGACCTGAAACTCAAAGGCAAGCGCGCATTGATCACCGGCGGCACGCGCGGCATGGGCCGGGCAATCGCCGAGACACTGGCCGGCGAAGGCTGCAACCTGAGTATCTGCGCGCGAAAGGAAGCGGAGGTTGCCGCTGCGGTCGAGTCCTTGCAGGCCAATGGCGTTAACGCCTACGGTGCGGTCGTCGATGTCACAAGAGACGCCGAGTTCAAGGACTGGGTTGTGAGATCCGCGGAGCAGCTCGGTGGCCTGGACATCATCGTTTCCAACGTCGGGGCCATGGATCTGGGTACGGGCAGGGCGTCCTGGGAGAAGAATTTCAACCTGGACGTCATGGGACTGGTCAACCTGGTCGAGGCCGGGGAGCCTTATCTCGAGGCCGCTGCGAAGGAGCATGGCGACGCAGCGATCGTCGCCATCTCGTCAACCGCCGCTGCCGCGATTACCAACGCCCAGTCATACGGAGCGGTCAAGGGTGCGCTGATTCACTACGTCAAGGGGCTGTCAAAGGACTTCGCACCCAAGGGCATTCGCGCAAACACCGTGGCGCCCGGCATGGTTTATTTCGAGGGCGGCATCTGGAACCGCATCGAGCATGATAACCCGCAGGCTTACCAGGCTGCGCTGGCGAAAAACCCGATGGGGCGTATGGCGGCACCGCAGGACGTGGCGAATGCGGCCGTGTTCCTGTCGAGCCCGCGCGCATC
>JAOUDB010000305.1 GCA_029859485.1 Desulfuromonadales bacterium
CAGTTCGTTCGCTTCAGGAAGCAATGACCGGTTAATCGTTTCATAGGATTTCTGCCTGAACAGCCTGCTGGTTGAGCGAGCCGCAATCCGAAGCAGTTAATCAGCTCTTAAAGAATAGCAAATTCAACGAGTTCTGTCGGATAAATTGTATGATTCTTATACCTACATCATCAGAAACAAGCAGACCGTATAATCTGTTGCCCCCCTACCAATGTAAAAACCGATAAGGCCCTCAAAGTTAAAAGCTTTGAGGGCCTTTGGTTGGCTAGACACATAGGATCTAAACGGGGCTAATTAATTACCTCGTCTTCATGAGGAGGTCATCCAAGTTTTTCATTGCACCTCTAATGGACTAATAAAGGCATCTGCCTCATTTATGCATGATTAGGAATTGTGTGTGATACATGGCAGACCCTCCCATGTTTCAAGACTTTCCTGTGTATATTCATAGCCAATTTCAAACAATTTCTCAAAAGCATCAAATCCAAGCAATTCAAACCCCTGTGCAGGAGGCGTCAAATAAAGATCAACCAGCCCGGACGCTACAATTTGCTGAAGATGCCTTTTGCTGCTTAGCGTTGTTGTCCAGAGGAGGATATCAATAATTTTGGTTCATCCACGACATGAACAATCTGTAGAAAATGGCCAATACGACTGCGCCGACAAAAAGACCGATAATGCCGGAGAACATCATGCCTCCGATAGCGCCGATAAGAATAACTAGCATGGGGATGTCAACACCACGGCCCATAAGCATAGGCTTTAAAAAACTATCGCTTACGCTAACCAGAATTGCCCAAACAAGAAAAATGACTGCCGGTGTTGTCTCATTGACTGAAAAAACATAGGCAGCGACAGGACCAAGAACAATGATTGGAGGCAATTGACTGACAGCACAGACGAGAACCATCAAAGTCCATAAAATTGCCGCAGGGACTCCAACAAAAACCATCCCGATTGCGGAAAGTGCCGCCTGTATTACGGCTACGCCAACCACACCCAGCATAACACTGCGTATGGTTGCGGTTGAGAGGTCGGCCATGTCAGCACCTGACTCCCCTCCTACGCGCCTGAATAGACTTTTTGCGAAAGTAGAGCAAGTCTCTGCTTTGGCCAAGAAAACGCCGGAGATACACGTAGACAAGATGACCAACAAAATTCCAGCAAACCCGCCGCCAACAGAACCAAGGGCTGCAACTGAGATGCTTTTGATTTGTGGTGCAAATTGCTTTAAGGCTGCTTCAAGGTTTGTTGATGCCAAATGCCATGCTTTGTAGAGAGGTTCTCCGATCACAGGCCATTCTGAGACACCTGCCGGTGGAGCAGGAATCACAAGCGTCTTGGCGTCTATTTGCTCGTTCAGCAGTTGTACAGCGTCAAATGAAGAGATGATTAAGAGAACCGTAGGAATAACGAGCGCAGCAATGATGGTGACAACGAATAATGTCGCGGCCAGAGTCCTTTTGCCGCCGAATTTGGCGGCTATTTTGGCAATTAGCGGTTCAACGGCAACGGCCAGGATGATGCCCCAGATTACCGGAGTTATAAATGGCTTTACCAGTTGGAAAGCATAAACAATTAAAACGCTGAGGACTGTTATCTTGATTGCCACTTCGATAATGTTTTTCGTGAGCAGCTTATCATTTTCAAAGGTATTCATGGCAATATCAACCTCAGCTGAGATAATTCAATCAGGTAGTTTCGTTGTAAAGGTGAATGTCTCTCTGTGGGAACGGAATAGTGATGCCCTCCGCATCAAAACGTTCTTTCACTTGTCTTGTCACATCCCAATAAACGTCCCAGTAATCGGGTGTTTTAGCCCAGGGTCGACATATAAAATTGACAGAGGAGTTTCCCAGCTCATGAAGTTTCACAACCGGTTCCGGAGTTGATAAGACATTGGGGTGGTCAGTGAGGATTTTATACATCACCTGTGTGGCCTTCTCAATGTCGTCTGAATAGCCAATACCGAAGACCATATCGACTCGCCTCACAAGGCTTTTAGTGGCGTTAGTGATGGTCTTTCCCCAGATGTCATTGTTAGGCACGACCATCAGCTTGTTGTCCAGGGTCATCACGGAGGTCGAAACCAGTGTCATTGACTTGACTGTTCCATATTGCCCGGAAACATCGATCAGGTCACCGACGTCAAAAGGCCGGTAAAACATAATCATGATGCCACTTGCAAAATTGCTTAGTGTTCCTTGCAATGCAAATGCAACGACAAAACTGGCGGCACCAATGATAGCGATGACCGGTCCTATATTAATTTCTAACGCTGACAGGCCTACCAAAAGACCAATAAAGAACGTCAGGCGGCGCGAACTATTAATCAGGAAATCATTGAGTATCGTCGAGTTGCTCGGGGATATTGTCAGAGCTCTTTTGACCGCTTTGCCGACAATTTTGCTCAGCCCCCAGAAGGCGACTATCGTCGCAACGAAGGCGAGGATATTCATCAACCAACGAATGCCTCCTTCGGCTGACACCATCCAGCCGTAGATATTCACCCATGCGGCATAGATATCTGTGACGTCAACCTGTACGCCGCTGATAGCGTTTATGTAGCGACGGTAGGGAAGAATTTGTTCCGGCTCTTTTCCCCCTTCACCCATACCAACTTTCTGTGTGATTGCACTGAGGACAGCATTTAAGCGGTCGATTCTAGAAATTTTTAGAGCTTGAAGAACATTCATATCCTTCAGTATCTCTATTTTTTCCTCTTTCTCTTCCTCAACGACATTTTCCATTTTTTTCTCTGCGCTCTCACTTGTTGAGGTTTCTGCTTTCTCTTCCTTTTTTTTAATGTCCAGGTTCTTTTGCTTGACCTCGAGTTGGACTTTGGAGATTTCATTTGCCGTTTCTTTAAGCAGCGCCAACCAACTGTCAGCCTCAATAATCAACTCGTCGCTGGTCATTGGAGTGAGCATAAAACCCAACTCATCAAGGGGGATGTCAGGGTCACTGGTCGTTGTGGCGGAATTGGCTTGAGAGGGAGTGGGTGACAGGGCAAGGCTGTTGCCAGTAGACAGTAAAAGTATCGATAGCATTATTGTAAAAACTGTTAAGTGTCTCACGAGAAACCTCCATTTTACAGCAAGGACTACTTTCTCCGGTTTTTGTCATGAATCTTCTTTCGGCATTAAATCCTCCCGGCAGAACTAAGGTCTTATTTCGATTGGCGTTCCGGGATCTACAGCCTTCCACACGCGATCCATATTTGTGCTTTTAAGCGCTATGCGGCCATCGGTCCATGGGAAAAATGGACGATTAACGAGGCCCATCCCCATTCATTTGTCTGTCCGTGAATCATGATGTCTCCACCGGGGTCAACGCCAGGAAGTCGGGCGACTTCCCTGCCCCTGGCATTTAGGCAGGAAATATGTATCGACTTATGGAATTTGCTGTTCGGGTTTTTGGGGGCATGCAAAAGCACGTCGAGTTTGTTTCCGTAGCATGGGGCCCAGTACCTTCAACTTACATCTCAAAGGATGTGAGCCTAGATTCAATCATTGAGTTCTGGAGCCCAGTCGTTTGATCCTCAAGATTTACGAAATCAACCTCTAGACCAAGCATGACCCTTTAGAATTAACAACATAACAGGGGGCATGGCTTTCGCAAGAGAACTGCAGTCAATTATTCTGATTGGGTGATATGTTGGCCAGACTGTAGCCAATGGCGAACGGACTGGAACTTTTGCGGAAAGGTAGCCTTAGGCTCTGTTAGCGTCCTGCGTTGGTTTTATAGGTCACTGACTGGACAATTTATGAGGCCAGCATTGTGGCGGCACCAGCAGACAACCAGACCGACATGGGCCGAAGCATGGACTGCAAGGAGAATAGAACGATGAGTGAACATTTCGAAGTTAAAGAAAGCCTGGATGACAAATAAGAGTCACAACGCATACTCAACATTAGCGCAATTGGTAAAATTGCAAACATGAGGGACCTGGCTGATAAAGCCATTGAAGGCGGGACCCCGTCCGATTTCCGGGCTAGATCTTTCACCCATATGCAAGGATAGGTTTCCCCAGTAAGCACGTCTCTCGACCTCAGCAGGCAAGAAGCCAAGCAATAGCAAAGGCACTGACAGTGCTAGAGGCTATACACTCGGTACTGAGCACATGGGCAGCCAATTTGTTGACCTCCTCCGCAACAAGACCTTTGCCTTAAAAGCTGGCGCAACAGTCCTAAACAGACGGTGGCGCACCTACCTATGACGCGATTATCGATCTTGAGAAAGAAGTCGCAATCGACAATGCAGACATGGGCCGTCTTGCCTACATGTCCACACC
>JAOUDB010000306.1 GCA_029859485.1 Desulfuromonadales bacterium
AGGGATCCGGCAGACGATAGGTTTTCCCCTCGATGGTGACACGGTGCTCCTCCATCGCCTCGAGCAGCGCGCTCTGGGTCTTCGGCATGGCCCGGTTGATTTCATCGGCCAGAAGCAGGTTGTTGAAAACCGGTCCCTGGATAAATTTGAACTGGTTTTCGTTACGATCGTAAATCGACAGGCCGGTGATATCGGAAGGCAACAGGTCGCTGGTGCACTGGATGCGACCGAAGGAGAGCCCCAGAGCGTGAGCAAGAGCCAGGGCCAGGGTGGTTTTACCGAGGCCGGGGATATCCTCGAGCAGCAGATGGCCACCGGAAAGAAGTGACATCATGGCCAACTTGATGGCCTGGACCTTGCCTTTGAGATAGTGGTCGGCGAGAGTGTCGATGACATTCAGGACCGGAAGACGCGGATCATTTGACATGATGTTTGAATGACTCCTTGGGCGATAAGGTCCTTTGCTTCAGTCGATTTTGAACTGCTTTGAAGACTTCCATGACCACCAGTAGCAGCCCGGCCAGGCTGAAGAGGCTCAACCATACCCCCAGGGTGACCGGCGCAACACCAAGGACCCGCTGCATGAAAGGCCACTGCATGACCAGGATATGAATCCCTTGGGCAAAGAACACCCCGCCGATCAACAAAGGGTTGCGTTTTAGCGGCATTCTGAAGGCCGAAACCCGCTCCGATCGACAGTTGAACACCTGAACATTCTCCAACAATACCATCAATAATAGCACAAAGTTGCGCGCTTCAGGCACCCCCACCCCCTGGGCCAGCAGCCAAGCCCAGGTCGAGAAGGCCAACAATCCCATGGTGACCCCCGAGAGCAGCGTCTGCGACACCATCAGCCGGTTGAACAAGCCTTCCCTGGGAGGCCTCGGAGGGTGAGACATAGCGCCAGGTTCGCCGCCCTCAAAGGCGAGTGCAACATCCTGAATGCCGTTGGTCACCAGGTTCAGCCATAGAAGTTGTACCGCCCCTAAGGGGATCGGCAGGCCAAAGCAGAGGGCCAGGCTGAAAAGCACAATCTCCGCCCCGCCGGTGGAGATCAGCAGATAAACAACTTTGCGGATATTATCGTAGGCAAAGCGGCCTTCCTCGATTCCGGCCACCAGTGAAGCAAAGTTGTCGTCGGCGACGATGATTGATGCGGTCTCCTTGGCGACGTCGGTACCGGTGCCCATGGCAACACCGATATGGGCCTTGCGCAAGGCCGGCGCATCGTTGACACCATCCCCGGTAACAGCGGTAAAGTGCCCCTGCTGATTCAAGGCATCGACAATCACCAGCTTCTGCAGTGGCGTCACCCGGGCAAAAACACCTGTGCGACCGAGTCTTTCGTGCCAGTCCGCTCCACCGGCGGTGATTTTCGTTAGTTCCTGGCCGGTGACCAGGTCTGTCTCGTCTTTGGCAAGCCCCAACTCCCGGGCAATGCCGAGAGCCGTTGCCGGATGGTCTCCGGTGACCATAACCACCCGCACGCCGGCGCGACGACAGATGCCAAGGGCATCCTTCACTTCCGGTCGCAGAGGGTCGATAAAACCGATCAGGCCCAGCAACATCAGCTCCGGTACATCGTCTGAACATGACAGTGATGCTTTGCCCTGTTCAGGAAGCGGCCCTGATGCCACGGCCAGGACCCGGTAGCCTTCTCGGCCCAGTCGCAACGATTCGCCTTCGACCTCCAGTATGTCGAGGGGCACTGAACCGGCCTGCCCGCTCATTGTCGTACAGAAATCCAGAACCTGCTCAACACCACCCTTGATGATGCACTGGGAGTGCTCACGATGCACGAAACGGGCGGCATAGCGCTGTTCAGATTCAAAGGGGATTTCGCCAAGTACGGCGTGTTGAGCGGCTTCCACTTCCGGATCAAGGCCGAGCTTATGGGCCAGGGCCAGCAACGCCACGTCCATGGCATCGCCCTGGTGCAGCCACTCGCCAAGCACGAGGCGTAACGAGGCTTCGTTGCAGAGCACACCGGCCAGAGCCAGTTCGCGCAGACGGTCATGTTCCTTACCCAGCGCTTGCCTGCCGTCACTGCGGAGCACTTCACCCGTTCCGGCATAGCCTTCTCCGCTCACCAGATAGTTGGCCCCATCAGGCAGCCAGAGGGTGCGAACGGTCTGGCGATTGACGGTCAAGGTGCCGGTCTTGTCGCTGGCGATGCAGGTGCAACTGCCAAGACCTTCAACAGCGGTCAGCTTGCGGACAATGACATTACGCCTTGCCATTCTCGTCGTGGCGATTGACAGGGCGACAGTCATGGCCACCGGCAGGCCCTCGGGAATAGCGGAAACCGCCAGGGCGACCGCTAGCAAGAAGACTTCGTTGAAGGGAGTCCCCTGTGCGGCAGCGACGATCGCCAGCAGCACAACAAAACCAACCACCAGGTAGCTGACCTGACGAGCAAACTGCTCCATGCGCAACACCAACGGCGGCTTGACCAGAGTCGTTGTTGCCACCGCCGCCGCAATCGAACCGACCTCGGTCAGCTGTGCCGTGGCCACCACCACACCGAGGCTGCGGCCGCTGGTGACCGTTGTGCCGGCAAAGGCCATGTTCAGCCGCTCACTCAGCGGCGTTGTCTCTGCGCATGTGCCCAGCTGTTTGTCAACGGCCTGGGATTCACCTGTCAGCAGCGATTCGTCGATCGACAGGTTACGGACTTCGAGAAGACGCAGGTCGGCCGGAACCCGGCTGCCGGATTCGAGGAGGACCAAGTCGCCGGGGACCAGTTCTTCTGCGAGCAGGTCGAGCAGGTGGTTGTCGCGCCTGACGCGACAGGAGGTTTTTAGCAGTTGTTGTAACGATGCTGCGCTGCGTTCCGCCTTCCACTCCTGAAAAGTACCGAGCACGGCGTTCAGTAAAATAACCGCAAAGATGAAGCCGGCATCGGTCCATTCACCGATCGCCATGGAGACCAGGCCTGCTGCGATCAGGATATAGATCAGGGGGCTAAGGAATTGATGCAGGAAGATAAGGCCAAGGCCGGGGGGAGGGTTGGACGGCAGACAGTTGGGGCCGTATTGATGCAGCCTCTCCTCTGCCTCCCGGGCTGTCAGCCCATGCAGACCGCTGTTGGTTCTGGCGAGAACAGTGGAGTCATCAAGAGCGTGCCAGGGAACCTTTGTGACCTCAACTTTCGCCTCGGCTCTGCTCATTGCAACCTCCCGGAGGCAAGCACTTACAGTGAGCAAATGATGAACAGTCGATCCTGGCACAATTATATCAGGTTGTGGCGAAATCGGTTTTCAGTAAAGCGTATCAGTATGGTTGACGCCCATCGGCCACTATGTTTATATTCAAGCCGAAGAAGAGGGAGTCTTTAGTCATCATGAACACAGCCTACCTTGGCCTTGGTAGTAATCTCGGCAACCGCCTGGCCTTCCTGCGCGGAGGACGCGATATCCTCGCCGACTCTCCTGCCATTGAGCTGGTGCAGGCCTCCGGGGTCTATGAAACCGAGGCTGTTGGTGGTCCTCCGGACAATCCATTGTTTTTGAACGCGGTCCTGGAGATCCAGACTTCGCTTGGTCCAAGGCAGTTACTTGAGGTCTGTCTGGCCGCGGAAAATGAATTTGGCCGCTCGCGACCGGTCCGGTGGGCACCGCGCACCCTTGATGTTGATATCCTTTTTTACGCAGACCAGGTCCTTGCTGAAGAAGACCTGATCATTCCACACCCAAGGCTCCAGGAGCGTGCTTTCGTGCTTGTTCCCCTGAAGGAGATCGTCCCGGACCTTAGGCACCCGTTGCTTGACCAAACCATCACCGATCTGGCGGCAGTCAGCCCCGGTGCTTCAGAACTGGTGCCCTTGCGCACAAACTGGTAATAGTATGCTGGTAAAACCCCTTATCTATCTGCTGGTCGGCTTTCTGATCTATACAGCCTATCAGATCATCAAACAGGCCTTGACCAAGAACTCTACGCCACCACCGGAGAAAACCTCCCGTGGTGAAGAGATGCTTCTTGACCCTGAGTGCGGCACCTACATACCTCGCAACGGCGCCATCAAGGCCCAGGTCAAAGGCTCAACGCACTATTTCTGTTCGGCTGAGTGCCGAGACAAATACCTGAATCGCAGCTGAAGCTGCTTAAGATTCACCACCCTCCAAGGAGCAAGAGAGATGAAATTTTTTATCGATACAGCGGATGTTAAAGAAATCGCCGCCGCCAATGAGCTGGGACTGGTCGACGGAGTCACCACCAATCCATCCCTGATCGCCAAAAGTGGTCGCGACTTTCACGAAGTACTCAAAGAGATAATCGCC
>JAOUDB010000307.1 GCA_029859485.1 Desulfuromonadales bacterium
CAACGAACCTCGCCGCTCTTTCCGTGAGAGCTGTCGCGCAAGGGGTCGTTGTTACGGCTCTTGCCCAATCTCTCCTCGCGGGGATTGGCCTGGCGGTGGTTGGCATCCCCTATGCCTCTCTCTTAACGGCACTGATATTTATGCTGACCATCGCTCAAATCGGTGCGGGGCCGGTTCTGATTCCAGCTATCATTTGGCTCTTCTGGAGCGGTAGCACGGGATGGGGAGTCGCCATGCTGATCTGGTCGATCTTCGTTATGGGCATGGACGGCTTTCTACGGCCGTACCTGATCCGTCGTAACGCTAACCTGCCCCTGCTACTGATCTTTGCCGGTGTTATTGGCGGATTGATCTCTTTTGGCGTTATTGGCCTCTTCATAGGGCCCGTACTTCTGGCTGTCTGCTATACCCTTATGCTCGCCTGGATCAACGAAGAAAATAATGAAGAGACAACGATCTGAGTTGCCGTTAGCGAAGACAGCCAGTCTCCCTCAAGTGACTTATCCGGTCCACGTCCACTGACGATTGCCTCGCCTCCCAGGTCGTGCTATACCTGCCACATTCAATCCAAAGCAAGGAGAAAAACAATGTCCGAGACAACCAATCCAACAGTTCGCATCGAAACCAGCATGGGCAAAATTGTCCTCGAGCTCGATGCCGTCAATGCACCAATCAGCACCGCTAACTTTATCGCTTACGCCAATGACGGCTTCTACGAAGACACCATCTTTCACCGGGTCATCGACGGCTTTATGGTGCAGGGCGGTGGCTTGACTGCCGACATGAGCGACAAGAGCAACAAGAAGGCGCCCATCAAGAATGAAGCCGCAAACGGGCTTAAGAATGATCATGGTACGGTCGCCATGGCACGCACCAACGTCGTCGACAGTGCCACCAGCCAATTCTTCATCAATGTTGGCGAGAACAGTTTCCTTAATCACACAGCACCAACTCCGCAGGGCTTCGGTTATGCCGTATTCGGCAAAGTAACCGATGGCATGGATGTGGTGGATGCCATCCGCCAGGTCAAAACCGGCAACAAAGGGATGCATCAGGATGTTCCGGTAGAGACCATTACCATTCAGAAGGTGACTGTCGAGTAGGGGCGGCTCGCTAAACTCGGAACGCGGAAAGACCTCTGACAAAAGCGACGAACGAGCCTACAAGGGACTGCTCTCATGAAGAGAACAGTCCCTTTTTTTACCCCATTCCAAGGGCATCTTCAACAGACCTCATTTCCTTTTTCTAATCTGGGGCGCTAATCTGGTATAATGGCCGGCGAGGAGGGCTTCATGCCACAACGCACACTGACCAAATGGTTGGCCCATTGTTATTACGGCCTGAAGCTGTTCCCCTTTCGCAAGGAACGTCACGAACGCCTGCTTAACGGTCGACAAAAGGGGCTCGTCGGAATTCAGATTGACGGCCTGGCCTTTCCCTATCTGCAACAAGCCCTTGATCGGGGCTACCTTCCCCACCTGGAGCGCTACCTGCGCCGCGGCCACAAGCTGGTCGAGTACCAGGCCGGCCTGCCGAGTACGACGCCAGCGGCTCAATCAACCTTCTTCTACGGCAACGACCACGCCATTCCGGCCTTTCGCTGGTTCGAGAAAGAATCCGGACAGATTATTTCCTGCAATGACCCGGATCATGTTCAGATTTTTCGTGAATCTCTGTTTGCCGGGGAAAGAGGTTTGCTCACCGGCGGCGCCTCTTACTCGAACATTCTCGATGGCGACGCTGAACGCAGTATCTTTACCGTTTCTTCACCCCATCCACAGACACTCTTCGGCCGCCTTGGCGGCTTTCGTATACTTCTTCTCCTGTTGGTCAACCCCTTGCGAACCTGCCGTATGTTTCTGGCCAGCTTTTATGAGTTCTGGGCCAATCGCAAGGATGAGTGGCATCATAAACGAAAAAAAACCTGGAGCACCAAGGAGGGGCTCTTCCCTTTCATCCGTATTTTCTGCAATGTTATCCTGCGCGAGATGCAGACCTTTGGGGTGATCTCCGAAGTCTATGCCGGGACACCGCGCATTTATACCACATACAGCGGCTACGACGAGATCGCTCATCACTTTGGGCCGGAATCCTGGCCGGCGCTGAAAAACCTGCGCTACATTGACCGACGCATCGGTGAGATCTTGCGCGCGGTTGATCATGTTCCAGGAGCCGACTATCTTCTGGTCATTCTCTCCGACCATGGGCAAACACCGGGCTACCCATTTCAGAACCGTTTCGGAGCGACCCTTGGTGATGCTGTCAGTGCTTTCCTGCGCGAGAACCAGACAGCCTCGGTATCGTCCGGATCACTGGAATCGACCCGGCTACAGATCGGTTACCTGCAGGATGAACTGGAGGCCCGACAGAAGAGTTGGCGACATCGACTCTATCGTCGCACCAAAAATTACCTGCAAAAGAAAATCCATGCGCTGGTTGCGGAGACTCTGAAAGTCGATCCCGAAGGAAGTGTGGTTATCACCTACTCCAGCAGCCTAGCGCACCTTTACATTACCGGATCAAAAGCTCCTCTCAACTGGAAACAGGTTGAAGAGGCCCAGCCCCTGTTGTTGCGGTTTTTACAGAAGCATAAGGGGATAGGCTTTGTTCTGGCCCGGGGTGAAAACGAGGGAGAGTTGATGATTTTCCATAGCGGTGGAAAGATAACAGTTACGGACAATCCACGCTTTCAACAGGCCGAACTCGCTTTTCTGAGGCCTTACGGAGCACCTTACGAACTTCTTGAAGAACTACACCGCTTCGGCCTGGGGCCACGCTGCGGTGACTTGATCCTGTTCGGCGCTCTCGATGAAGAAGGGATTGCCTGCTTCGACGATCAAGTTGGTGGTCATGGCTCTGTTGGAGGAGAACAGTCTCGCCCCTTCATCATCTTGCCCCTAGACCACCCTGTTCTGCAAAAAGAGCGCTTGAGCGGTTATGAATTTCTATACCACGAGATTTTCAGAGCCCAGGTCGGTGAAGATGAGCCAGAAGAGAAAGGGCCTCTGCAGCAGGAGTTCCCAAGAAAACATGAAGAGTTGATAAACTCAGATTTTATCCTGCACGACTGAGACCACATATTTAAGATAATGCCCTTCCGGAAAACTTGGTGAGAAGGGGAAATCATCTGCCTGACCTGACACTTTGACCACCTGCAGGTGACGCCCACCGGCAAGGCTGCCTTTGCGCAATTCCTTGAGATATTTCTCAAGGGGCATCTTCTGCAGATTCGACGAAGTCACCAGAAGCCCGCCGGTCGGCATCAAGCGCAATACCTTCTGCACCAGTTCAGAGGTACCACCACTCGTCGTAAAGCGACTCTTGCGGGTGGTGGAGAAGCTCGGTGGGTCAACAAAAACCAGGTCAAAACTGCGCCCCGCCTTGGCCAGGCGATCTAATTCAAAAAAACAGTCTCCGGTAACAAACTCGTGGCTTTCAGGATCAATCCCGTTGAGCCTGAAATTATCACGCGCCCAATCCAGGTAACGGCCAGAGGCGTCGACACTGGTAACCTGCGTGGCACCGCCGGCGGCAGCAGCCACAGAGAAGGCCCCGGTGTAAGCAAACAAGTTGAGCACCTGGCAGCCCGCGGCTTGACGCCGAAAATCCAGCCTGTTTTGTCGCTGATCATGGAACAATCCGGTGTGCAGATCTTTCACAAGATCAATCCGGTAGTTCAATCCATTTTCCCGAACAGTCAAGTCCTGTGGTGCAGGATCGCCGGCCAACAGCCAGCCTTGTGGTGCCCTACTCTCTTTTCCGGAAGCAAGCTTGCGGGTTTCCTGCGGGCGGTACTTGCAATAGATACCCACAGGAGAATAGACCTCCTGCAAGGCCGAGGACAAAGCCTCAAAGTGCTTCTCCCAGGCCGAAGTATAGTACTGCACCATGAGATAGTCATCGTAGAGATCAACGGTCAGACCTGGCAAACTGTCACCTTCTGCATTCACCAGACGAAACACGTTCGTATCACCAAAGTCCAGCCAACTCCGGCTTACTTGAGCCTGCCGCAACATCTTTGTCAGCCATTGGTGATCGAGCTGAACCACAGAACTCGACAATCTACGGGCAACGATTCGTGAGCCCGGGTCACAAAGTGCCGTCCCCAGCGAGTCACCTTTTTCAGACACAAGTTCGACAAGGCTGCCACACGCGGTCTTTGGCCAATTTGAGGTAAAGCGGTCAGAAATCACCCAGGGGTGACCAAGATTGAGCATACGTACGGTTTCGGAACCGATGGTGCAGCGGAGTTGTTTACAAGCAGACACGTTTAAAACC
>JAOUDB010000308.1 GCA_029859485.1 Desulfuromonadales bacterium
CGGTCTGGAGACTACCCTGTATCTGCCGTAAAGTTGCTACCGGAGAAGAGAAACGATACTGTTACGCAGTCGGCATGGATGCCACCGGCATATTGAAGGATCTGCCGGATTTTCGCAATTTCGATCAAACCACCCCAGAGGTTGCCATAAGCGAGATCATGGATCTCGATGCTAACGGCATGACTCACAGCGTCTGGACCTTTCAGACGCCCTTCATTGGCGCTATCTGTAACTGCGACCAGGACTGTATGGCTTACCGAATTGAATATCGATCACGACTGGCCAAGATTATGTGGAAGGCGGAGTACGTTTCCGCAATCGATAAAGAACTTTGCAAAGGATGCAAGTCATGCCGGAAGCAATGTATGTTCGAGGCGATCGATTACTCACGGGAAAAGCGCAGATGCTCTATAGACTACAGAAGATGTTATGGATGCGGAGTCTGCCGGGCGTCCTGCTCTGAAAAAGCGATCACTCTGTTGCCGAGGAAGGGTACGCAACTGGCAGCTAATACTTGGTAGTCCGGTTGTCAGGAATACGAAAAAACGGCTAAAGGTGACACGAAGACTTATTTGTAGACAACAAAAAACCAGACTGAAAAATTTGCTAAAAAAGCTCCTTAATCAGCAAGGCAAAGGACCACTTGGATCCTCTCCAGGGGGCTTTTCCTGTTATCAGGGAATTCAAGAACTTCGCTTTTACGACAACCTCCCTACCTTCTGGCATTGTGAGAGGACCAGTCGGTATCTAATTGACCTTTTTCAGCATGATCTTGCGGGCTATTGCCAAGCGCTCGGAAAGACCTTCGTCTTCCATATCGGCAACAACTTGAGCGAGAATGTCAGGGATCGGGATCTGCTGCGGACATTTATCAACACAGTGACCGCAATGAACGCACTGGGACGCATAACCGGAAACCCCGTTGGTCAGGTCTCCGCTCATGCGGATGGCGTAGCCGAATCTGGCGGCATCAGGCTGATTGAACATGTGCAGCTTGTTAAACATCTCGAAACAGATGGGGATCGCCACATTGGCAGGGCACGGCATACAGTATCCACAGCCGGTACAACCCACCTTCATCAACTCCCGGTAGGTGTTGGCTGCTTGAACCACCAACTCCAGTTCTGCGGAGGCCAAAACGGCGGGAAAGCCCTGCTCAGCCAAGGCAATATTTTCATCGATGTGGGCTTCCTCATTCATCCCGGAAAGGATTACCGTGACCTCAGGGTGGTTCCAGATCCAGAGCAACGCCCAGGCCACGGGTGACCTCGATGTTTCAGCCTTGGACCAAATCTTCTCTATTGCCGGAGGTGGTGTAGGCTGCCCCAAATTGCCTCCACGCAGTGGTTCCATGATGATGACTGCCAGATCTTTGGACGCCGCATATTTCAACCCTGCGGTTCCTGCCTGATAATCCTCGTCCAGATAATTGTACTGAATCTGACAGAAATCCCAGGGGTAGTCGTCCACAATTTGGTTAAAATCTCCGGGCAGGCCGTGAAAGGAAAAGCCCGCATTGACAATGAGTCCGTCAGCCTTGGCTTTGTCGAGAAAATCGTGAATACCCAACGTCACCATGGCCTCCCACACAGGTCCGGTAAGGGTGTGGACCAAATAATAATCGATGTGATCGGTGTCGAGCTTTTTCAATTGGGCATTCAGGTAGAGGTCCATGTCCTCCCGGGTGTTAATCAGGAAGGATGGTAGCTTGGTGGCCAACTTCACACGTTCACGGTAGCCGTCTTTCAAGGCTCTTCCCACCAGAGGCTCACTCTCCCCGCCGTGGTACGGCCAGGCGGTATCGATATAATTCAACCCTCTGTCAATAGCTGAGCGGATTTGACGAATCGCCCTGGGCTCATCGATCTGTCCGTCTTTCGCAGGAAAACGCATGCATCCGAATCCGAGAATGGACAACTCATCTCCGTTTTTTGGAACCTTTCTGTATAACATTTCATGCCTCCCTGATTCTGAGTTACTCCTAAGTATTTTAGACGCCGTTGACTTTGTCAAACAATAAGAGCTGTAAGATTTACACGGCCCGACCGTTTTGGATGGGTCATTCTTATCTTGCAGGGTTGGTATGAACTTCATATTTAAATCAATACGAACAATACTGTTGGATTTACAATAACAAAACCTCCTCCCCTGCCATGACCACTCACTCAGACAAACCCATTCGTAATCCTCTAGATATTTTAGAAACTTATTAAACCATCCAAATTCTTCTACCGTAAAAACTTTCTTAAAAGCAGACTTTTCCTTCTCTTCGGTTGAATTGGTTTTTGTTCATGGTAGCCTGTCAATATGTCGTCAATGCAGGGATAAAAGGGAACCCTAATATTTTAAGGGAGATATTAAATTGGGCTCTATTGAGAAAAGGAGGTTGATTTTGAATACAACTCTTACCGTGGCCTATAGTTCAGCAGAATCATTAAAAAAAGCTGTTGATGACCTCATTGGAGCCGGCATTCATCAAGAGCAATTTAGAGTGACTCAAAGCAATTTAAAGCTCAAGGTGACTACGCCGAAGGCCATTGAACCAGAAATCAGGGAACTGCTTGAAAGGCATCACCCGATACAGCATGGGCATGGGTGTAAATATTGTGATTATTTGTCAATTTGACGTGGTCAACTTGATAGATCCAAAAGCTTGGAAATCAAGGCCACCTGGAAACGGGAGGCCTTTTATTATTTGTCAGCACCGGTAATAAATTTCCAAATCTGCCAGTCCCCCCTCCCCCAAAAAAATGTGAGAAGATAAACAGCAGTAATCCTTTCGCTAGAAAAAAGCTTACTGCCTATTTGCACTTCGTTCTTAATCCCCGGATGTCTGAGAGGCCCTTTTTTAATTCAAGCTTTAGATAGTTGATAAAGAGGGCCTTTCTGTATTTACCGTCGCCTAACTTCTTATTGATAGAGGTGTTCAGTAAGCTCCTTAATCCACGAAATTGTGACCATAAAGGTTCGATCCTTGGTGGCCATATTTTTTGGTAGATGATTGTAAATTGACAGGTTTCTAATTGATTATAGAATTTAACCAGCTAGATCTTTTAAGCTTGACCATGACCAGGCACGAAAAACCAAGAATCAGCGGCAATAGAGCCACAAGGGTCTGACACAATAGAGTCACCTTTGGGGGGCCTAAAGTAATGGACGTTGATTTCAAGGGATCGAATAACCTTTAAATTAAGGCGAGGAAATTATGATTAACAGCATTGTGCGATTGAAGGATCTTTGTGAAATCTTGATTAGCATGGGCTTTTCTGAATCCGTCAATGAAAAAGAGGTGAAAGACATAATTGCTCGGCTTGAAACTATTATTTCTGAAGAAATTAAATTATTAAAGGAACACGAATCCACTTCTGACTGGGAGTGAGACCTCAATAAAAAGATGTTTTCAACAACGACAAGATAAACCCTTAAGGGCTCTTGGCTTGGCTGGTTATTGTTACGGTTTGCTAAAGTTACATTCACAACTCTTCATTGGTCACGACTTCTGAGGTGAAAAAAGCTTATTATTAATAGAGGTATGCAGGAGTCAATGGACAGCACAGAAAAAGCTGTTACAAGTTTATATATTCCTCTGCCTTATGATCCCCTCATAAAGCAGAGAGGCTTGCCCTGCTCCCATCCCCCCTCCGGTGAGCGGGGCTTTTTTATTTGTAAGGGTTTTTGAGCCATCAAAAAAAACTACTCTGAGCGAATCCAATCGATACGAGTGAATAGATAAAAAGGCATCTGCTTTGACCTCGACCTAAGCCCGAGTATAATTGAAAGGGCCTTGTTTACTTAGGTGCCTGAAATTAGGTGGCATGACAAAAGAAGACTGCAAGCCATTCGCATCATGGGAGCCATCTCTCTCTAAAGGATCTCAACAAATTATGGGGAACACGTATCAATGAGCTCAAGTTGACGAACTTCTAAGTTAACGCTAAGAGCACATGTGCTCTAACCCCTTGTAAATGATCAAGTATAATCCGCCAATTTCTTTTGATATCCACTACAGCGAGGCATCGATATGGATAGGGTTCTTATTGGCAGGAATTACATTGATCAACCCGCCTGGAAGCGATATCTCGGCATTCCTTTGATTTACGCACCGTTGCTCACGACAATTCCGTTCGTAATTACTGGCATTTTACTCGTCAAATTTCATTTGAAGTATGTCGGCGGAATGGATATTCGACCCTACTGGTCGTTTGTGCCGTCTTGGGTTTCACATCGTTATCAATACGACAACCAAATCACATTTGATTC
>JAOUDB010000309.1 GCA_029859485.1 Desulfuromonadales bacterium
ACAGTCGTGGAAGCATCTTATACCTTGCAACAGGGCAATCTTAAGGCACCCTGAACAGCAGCCAGTTGGCCAGCAGGACGATAATCGCAAGAGGCAGCAGGGTTGTGACTGCCGGGTGCAGCCCAAGCAGCAGCCCCGTAAAGCCGAGGGCCTGGTCGAAATAGTAGTAGGAGATCCCGACGATGGCACCGAGGGTCACCCTGCGTCCTGGATTGGCTTCCCGAGCCCGACCGAACGCAAAGGGCAAGGAGAAAAACATCATCGCTCCCACCTTGAGAGGCAGGGTTGTCTTCTGCCATAAGGCCAGTCGGTACTGGTCTGCATTCTGACCCCTTTGCTGCAAGAGCTGAATATACTGATAAAGCTTGTCGAGAGACAGCATGTCGGGCGTGATGCTCAGGATCTCAGCCTGCTTTCTTTTGAGCAAAACCCCCATTTCCATGGATGGTCGCAGGTCGTCAGAAATACCTGTGTTGGAAAATGTGATCTGTCTGACATCACGTCCGTGCCACTCGCCGTTTTTCAGAATTTCCGTCTCTGCTGATGTGATGCATTTGACCGGTTTTCCCTGCTCATCGAACTCATAAACACTGACATCGGCGAGACCTGCACCTGAAGATGACGAACGGACATTGATGTAGCGGTTGTTATCCCTCGTCCAGAAACTGCCTTTCGACAGCAAGACCCCTTCTCCGGAAATCGCCAGCTCCCGATTGATTTTTGCCTGCTGTTCAAGGGATGGCACGACAAACTGTGCCAGCAGAAGCACGCCCAGCATGATCACGCTGCCGGCGTACAAAACCACACGCGCTATCTTGAATACGGAGAATCCGCAAGAGCGCATTGCCAGAAGCTCATCACTGTTGGCCAGGGTTCCCAGGGCAATGACGCCGCCCAGCAGCGAGCTCACCGCAGCCAGGCTGATGACTCGCCCCGGCAAGGTGTAGGCCACGTACAGGAAAGCGTCTTTCACCTGGTAGCTGCCCTCGCCGACATCATCGAGTTGACTGACCAGCTCCAGAAAAGAGAACAAGGCGGTCATAATGAGGAAGACCAGCAACCAGCCGACGGCCAACCGGACACTGATGTAGCGAGTGAGTATCTTCATAGGAGTAAAAAAACGTCCTCAAAAAGTTCCGCTGGCGCGTTTATAACGGGCCTCCCGAGCGAAAAGGCTTGAGCAGCAAGACGAACAGCAAAACGAGCAGAGCCTGTGGCCACCAAACCCCCGGGAAAGAGCCGACCACACCCTGTTCCATCCAGATCTTGGCCACGGCGGTCAGGTTGTAATAGACAGCAAAGACAACGACGCCCAGAAAAACGTGGAAGGACTTTCCGCGCCTCGGAGCCGAGCGACCCAAAGGAACACCGAGCAGGCCGAGCAGGATCGTGGAGAAGCCGGTAGAGATGCGCCACTGGAGCTCGGCAATATCCCCCGGGTCTGTCGATCTGGACAGATTTTCTGTCGAAGTCGCTTTGCGACGATAGGCTGATGATTCGACCTCTTTGGGTCTCAGCGCCATCCGGGTCTGCTGAAAGCGAATGAGCTTTGCGTTGCTGTCCTGGTCCAAGAATCCGTAGTGATAGCCGTCACGCAGAACAATGCTCTTTTCCGCCGTTAATGGGTCTATCTCCTGCCAGGCCTCATTGGCACGGGTCACTTTGCGAGAGGTCTCCTTGCGCTGTTCGATAAAGACACCTTTTGCGCTGCCCTGAAGCTCATCAAGGGTTTCGATAAACACGACATAATGATTCTCGCCAATCGCATGAAAACGGCCGGGGCGCAGGCGTGAGAGGTCGAAATTTGCGTGTGCGTCGGCCTTCAACCAATAACTTTTTTCATAAGCCCAGGGGCGGACATAGAGAGAGAGGGCAGCGACCACGACAGCGACCACGAGTGAGACCTGCAAGACCGAGCCGAACAGGGTCTTCTCACCGAGACCGCAGGCTTGCATCGCGATGATTTCAGAGGTGCTGTGCAGACGGACCAAAACGGTTATGACCGAGAGGAAGAGCGTTATCGGAATCAGAACTTCCAACGCAATCAGGATTTTCAGGGAGACAAGGATCAGGACAGTTTTGCCAGTCATCAGACCGTCTGCTGCATCAGGAAGATAACGTGCGGCCGAATAGCCGGAGAAGATGACGACCAGGATGGAACAAATGGTCAACAGCGGCGTCACTATCTCACGGTTTAGGTAACGTTTGATGAGCAAATTAAATCCAGTAATTCAAGAGCGTGTCCAGACGTTGATTGTTCGTAAGTTGAGTCCTTGCAGACGGTTCAGCTTGCCTGAGATTCCTCGTCATATATGGCCTGGAGCGTTGACTGCAAGGACGTCGAAGAAACATTACTTGTATATTCGAAATAAACCACATCCACGCCATGGCCTGCCAGTTCAGCTTCCACCTGGTTGAAGAGTTCAGACCCCTTCCAGTCGCTGCCGACAAACATGACGTCAAACTTGATTTCATGATAAGCCGCTACTTTATCCCTGTGTCTCTGGGCAACGACCTCGTCAACACATTTCAGCGCAGAGACAACCTCAACCCGCTCCTCAAAAGGGATGACGGGCTTCTTGTGCTTATATTCCTGTACCAGCTCATCCGTACTCACACCGACAATCAGTTTGTCACAACGACTTTTTGCCCTTTGCAACAATCTGAGGTGGCCAACGTGGAACAGATCAAAAACGCCGGTTGTGTAACCAACGACTTCTTTTTTCATTTAATGATGTCCTTAATTATATCGTGATAAAGCAAATTTTCAGGGTTGCGACTGAGACAACCGCAGGCAGTAAAAACTATCTGCCACAGTTATCGAGAGTAAAGAATGATTTACTTCTCGGTTTCTCGTCAAGCCATTCTTAACAAGAACTATTTACAAATGTAAAGAAACGCCCCACCAACGCTGCAGGAGAGCACTTCAGGGGGCGCTGGGGTTGAGCTGTTTGCCTGCCAGTATTGATTCTACCAGGAGCAAATCGTCTAATTTGTCTACATCGACCGCTGCCCGGGCATAAGGCATCCTGACAACGCCCACCTGCAGCTGCATTTTTTTTGACAGTCTCTGCAGCGCTTGGTCCAGGGAAAGGCGTCCCAACAGGTAACGCAGTACGGTCGTCCAGCCGATGATCCTGATAATCCGCAAGGGATTTTTCCGCTCCTGCTCTACTTTGCGCCAGAAGTCTGCAGCTTTGCGGCCTTGCGGGGTCAGAAATGCAAAGAGATTGCAACCGCAATAGCCTCCGTCGTTGAGTTTCGTGACCGTGCGCTTTGACTCGGGGAAAGCCTGCGCAATGAGTTCATGACGCGCCACGCCGGCAACGACGTCACAGCCGCTTTTACGCGCTTCCGAACAAAAGTGGTCAATCATCTCGGGTGTGAGCAAGGCATGATCCGCCGTGGTCAACAGAACCGGCACATCCACCGGCAGCGACTGCAAGGCCTCGAAAGCGCTGGTGCTGGGCGTCGCTTGCGGGGTCATCCATTGCACCAGGCCGGAACGAACCTGTTCTGCAAGTTCTTTATTCTCTTCGATGGACGTCATGGAAGGACCGACCAGGGTCGGCCTGCCCACTTCACGGGCTTCTGACAAAGCCTCGAGCACCCGGAGCACCATCGCGCGGCCGGCGACGGGCACCAGGGCCTTGCAGCTGACCCCCGCGTGCTCGGCCACGGGGTCCCTGGACTGGCGGTCACCGGCCAGGACAACTACTGAAAATGGCGGGTTTGCTGATATCATGCCTGGTTGAAGTCCTTCTGGTAAATTCGGTAACGCTTATAAAGAGAGCTGCCTATTGATTCAATGATATTGCGAACCCCTTGGTTTTGCTCGAGAATCCAGGACATGTCGACTTCTTCTATGCCTCTTCTGCGGGCAACCACGTGGAGTTCGGCGATCACCATCAGTGCCAGCGCCGCCCCGAGCGAACTGCCCTGGTAACGGCGTCTGACCCCCATCAGGGGGATTCGTGCCGATTTTGGCCGGCTGACTTTCAGTCTCCAGAGGAGCTTCAGCCAACCAAACGGCAGTAAAGACCCATTCAGGTCCTGGACGACTTCATTGATGTTGGGGAACATGACGATCATGGCGGCCGGTTCACCCTCGACCTCCGCAATCCGGATAAATTCGAAGTCCACGAGCATCTTGAGATTTTTACCGAGCTCTTTGAATTCGGCAGGCGTAAAAGGAACAAAGCCCCAGTTCTGAGACCAGGCGTCATTAAAGATGTCCCTGATGATCTCCAGGTCTTC
>JAOUDB010000025.1 GCA_029859485.1 Desulfuromonadales bacterium
GGTTGGCCCACCCTCAGATATTTTTGGGAGGGCCTCGTCAACCAGAGGTTCTTCATCATCAAGTGAAGTGGACTCACGTTTTGAATCTGAAGATTCTATTTTTTCAGGTGTTTTGTCCTCGACCTTAGATTCATCTTCAGCAAAGGGTTCGGACGTGAGTTTTGAGCTCGGAGTTTCAACTTGAACGAAGATTTTCAGAGAATCTTTATCTAGTGGAGAAGGTGTGGGATCAGATGGAACTTGAGCTGTACCTACCCACTCAGGAGTTTGCCAATGCGAGGATGAGATAAAACGACTGACCTCAAGTTTCTGCAACAAAGCACGCCCTTCAGGGCTCTCGTGCATACTCAGAAAAACGTTACTCACCTGCTGCAGAAAAGCGGTCTGCTGTCCCTGCCGAGCAACAATACTCCCCTTAGAGAGGCCGGGGAAGTGGTCAAGGTTTTCGGTCAACGGAAAGATCGCCCCTTCTGGAACCCTTCCCAGATAAGCTTTACTTAACCAAGCGAAATCTACTTCACGATAACGAACCAGCCCATTATAAAGGAAGTCTTCCGAGGTAAAACAGCGGACATCAACCGGAGTTAAAAGCCGATCTTTGAGATAGAGACCAACCTCTTCACCCAGTTCAGAGGAGATTACGAGCCCTGATCCATCGACAGCGAAACCGACCGTGATTCCAGGCTGAGCAAAAGCTTTATTAACCACATAAACTGGGAACAAGAGCGCAGCTAAGAGCAATACGCAAAAGATTGCTCGCAGAGATAAACGTTGCATTAAATGACCCGTCATAAAATAGGATTAAAGAGTCTCTGGAACAAACTCCATTGTAGAGTGCGAATCCAAGACTCCCTGCCTTAACTCTGCCACCAGATAAAGAGATCCGCACACAACCACATGTTCGTCGCGGCCAAGACCTTCGCAAGCAGCGTCTAAACCATCACCAGCCACAGCATATTCATAAACTGGCAGTCCTTGATTTTCAGCCCAGGCGACCATCTCACAGGTCGGCACCGACTGCCCATAAGAAACCGGTACAGCATATACTGCCACGACATATTTTACCAGTGGCATGAGGACTTCTGCTGGGCTACGCTCACCACTCAAGCCACTGACCAGATGAATACGCTTAACATTCTGCATTTCAAGATAATCAGCTAGACAAGCTATTCCAGCAGCATTATGAGCGACATCAAGAAGGACCCGAGAATCACGACACCATTCCAGGCGTCCCGGCCAGAAGACATTCTTCCCGGCGCCGGCAATGGCAGCATCGGGGATCTTGAAGCCTTGTTTACGTAACTGTATTGCCCCAGCAACAGCCTGAGCAAAGTTATCCAACTGGTGGGTGCCTGCAAGAGTACAGGTTAAATCATGCAAACGATCAGAACCGACAAAAACCGTCAAGTTATCGTGATCACCCCGCCAGGAAAAATCGCGGCCAGACAGGAAAACCTGAGCCTCACAAGCAGCAGCAACAGATAGAAGGACCTCCTCAGCGACTGGATCCTGTGCACCGACGACGACAGGCACACCGGGCTTGATGATGCCGGCCTTTTCCGCTGCAATTTCAGCGAGCGTTGAGCCCAGATGTTCACTGTGGTCAAGGCTGACAGGAGTAATCATACAAAGTTGTGGATCAACGATATTAGTCGCATCCAGACGACCGCCAAGACCTGTTTCGATAACAGCAATATCGACACCGGCCCCACAAAAAGCCAGAAGAGCCATCGCCGTTGTCGCTTCAAAAAATGTTAAAGGGATGTCTTCTGAATTCAGGCGAATGATTTCAGTGAGAGCACCAATGTCATCGCGGGTTGCCGCTACGCCATCAATACGGATTCGTTCGGTGAAACAGTTCAGGTGTGGTGAGGTATACAGCCCTACATGCAGCCCTGCTTGCTTGAATATCTCGGCCAGCAGGACACTGACAGAGCCTTTGCCGTTGGTCCCGGCCACATGAATGCAGGGCAAAGGTTCCCGAAGTTGAGGCAAACGGGCCTTTAAAACCCGCATATTTCCCAGGCCGAGCTTAACGCCAAAACGTTGCAGCCCATAGAGGTAGTCGAGGCTGGATGTGAAATCCACTAGCGCAATCCTGTGGGCTCAAGGCACTGTATGAAGAAACCGGCAGGGTTCTAAGAAGCAGAAGCCTGCTGGGTAAAGATGCGTAAAGCCTGCGACAATCGCGCTTTCATTTCCTGGCGGGAAACGATCATGTCAACCATGCCATGGTCGAGGAGATATTCAGAGCGCTGAAAACCTTCCGGGAGTTGCTGGCGAATTGTCTGTTCAATGACGCGGGGTCCGGCAAAACCGATCAAGGCTTTCGGCTCGGCAACATTGAGGTCTCCAAGCATGGCAAAGCTGGCAGTAACACCACCCGTGGTCGGATCAGTCAGAACGGAGATAAAAGGTATCCCGGCCTTCTTGAGTTTGGCAAGTGCAGCGCTCGTTTTAGCCATCTGCATCAGTGAGAGAATACTCTCCTGCATACGGGCCCCACCTGAGGAGGAGAAAACCATGACCGGCGCCTTTTTCTCAAGGCCAAGTTCGATCGCTCGGGTGATTTTTTCGCCGACAACAGAACCCATACTACCGCCGAGAAAAGCGAAATCAAAAACCGCAACCACCACTTCCTGTCCGTTCATCAGGCCGGAGCCTGTCACAACGGCGTCACCGCCACCATTCTTGGCAACAGCAGCCTTGATACGGTCTACGTACTTTTTGGAGTCCTTAAATTTCAGGAAATCCACCGAGGCCATATCAGGGTCAGTTTCGTTGAAGGTCCCCTCATCGATCACCAGGTCAATCCTCTCACGGGCACTGATGCGGAAGTGATAATCACACTTGGGACAAACATTTAAATTACGTTCGATCTCCTTTGAGTAGATGATCTCTTCGCAATTTTTGCACTTCGTCCAGAGACCCTCGGGCATCTGTACTTTCTTACTTTCAACGGGCGCAATAGGCGCCTTTGACTTTTTAAACCAGGCCATTATTTACCTCGCGATTCAGACGATTCTCTATTTAGAAAACGAACCGTTCGTTGCCATCCAATATCCGGCAGCGTCTCTGACACGATGCCAGTTCCGCACTGATTTAATCAAGATACTGCGGCTTCATATGAAATATTTTGACCGGTACTTCCGATTTGTCCAGCTTATCAAGTTCTTTAATCAGTATTCCCGGTGTCAGACGACCGGTCTGATGCGCCAGAGGCTCCAATCGGCCATGGAAAGAGGTTTCAACAAACACAGCTGCCAGTGCCTGCACCGATTTGCCAAGAGTCCAGAGCGATTCCGTAGTCATTGTATCTCCCGAGTAAAAAATTGATGCTTGTCCCCTCATCAGAAGGTTGCCCGCAGCAAAGGCGGGATCTTTTTCCTAGTTCAGCGCACATCAAGAGAGCCAACCCGTGGAGTCCCCCCCCGGACGACATGTGCTTCTCAGATCGCAGCCTTGAGTCGTCGGACCAAACCCTGCACTTCGCTCTGAAGTCGAGGAGTTCCACTAAACTCGGCAATCAATTTAACCAGGGCGCTACCAACAACAACAGCGTCGGCAATCGCAGCAACAGACTTGGCGTCTTCCGGCGTGGAAACACCAAAACCAACAGCGACCGGCACCGGGCTCATCTGCTTAATATCAGCTACGGCAGAAGTAATCGCTGAGGCATCAACCTGCTGGCTTCCGGTCACACCGGTCATCGACACATAGTAAAGAAAACCTTCGCTAGCAGCGGCCAGCTGTGCCGTTCGCTCTGCACCGGTCGTCGGGGACAATAACGTGATCAAGTCTACTCCGGCATCTGTAAGCAGCGGGTGCAACTCTTCGGCCTCTTCAGGAGGCAGATCAACCAGAAGCAAACCATCGACACCAGCAGCGGCCGCCTCACGAGCAAACTGCGCAGGGCCATAAGTGAAAACAGGGTTGTAATATCCCATCAGAACAATCGGCACATTGCTGTGCTGACGGACCCTGCCAACCAGGTCGAGGACTCCGCGAAGAGTTGTCCCCGCGGCCAGAGCACGCTCCGAAGAGAGCTGAATCGTCGGTCCGTCGGCCATAGGATCAGAGAAGGGGAAGCCGAGTTCAATCAGATCGGCGCCGGCCTCGACAAGGCTGTGTACCAACTGCTCGCTCGTTGTGAGATCCGGATCTCCGGCAGTAATGAAAGTAACCAGGCCTTTTTCGCCACGTGCTTTCAAAGTATTTAATGTAGAGGTAATCCTTGACATGAGCTATACGTCTTCCAGTGTGTTAACCCGGGTTCTTCAGGTCGTGACGAAGTAAAGATTAATCTTATCGGAACGAAGCAGGCGATATCAACCGTTTTTTCATTCCAGCAACAAACTGACCTGATCAAGCAGATCAAGAAACATTCTGTTATTCATCCGACCTGTCTGAACGTTGTAGCGACTCGTGTGGTAACAACCGATCAGCGTGAGGCCATTGGCCAGCTGGTGAGTACTGCCATGCCCGAAGGGCACTTCCGCAAGACGCTTGATCAAGCCCTGCGACTGAAAGAGCCGTAGCAAGCTCTTGTGCGCACCGTGACCAAGAGCAATAATCACGCGCAGGGCTTTCAGCTCCTGCAACTCCTTCTCGAGGTAAGGCCGACAGGCTGCAAACTCTGCTGCATTCGGCTTATTCTCTGGAGGCAAACATTTGACGGCGTTGGTGATATAGAGATCATTTAACTCCAAGCCATCATCAGCAGAGAGAACTTCCGACTGATTTGAGAAACCGGCAAGATGAAGTAGCGGGTACATGAAATCACCGGCACCGTCACCGGTAAAAGGTCGCCCGGTTCGGTTGGCTCCGTGGGCTCCCGGGGCCAGGCCAACCAGGCAAACACGTGCCTGCAAATCACCAAACCCGTTAACTGGCCCGTTATGGTAATCAGCACGCGTGCGTCCTTTGGACGGCGAAAGCTGTGCCATAAAATTGACCAACCGTGAGCACCGCCTACAACCGCCCAGTTCTTTCAGAGAAAGGCTCGTCACGCACCGCTACCTATTTCGGCCTTGGTTGCCACCGGGACGACGACGCCTTGGCGGACGAGGCTTGACGCCAGCTTTTTTGTCTGGGACCGGTGATTTTTTATGGGGAAGGCCGCGTTTATAATCATTGCAAAGGTCTTCATCTTGAGGAACAGTACTCGGTATCTTCATGCCGATAAATTCTTCTATATCCGGCAGGAAATAGGCCAGGTCCTCATCAGCAAAGCTGATCGACTTACCTTTGGCTCCCGCTCGAGCTGTGCGACCAATGCGGTGGACATAATCTTCTGCGTCCTGCGGAAGATCATAGTTGATGACATGGGTCACACCTTCGATGTGCAAACCTCGTGAGGCAACATCAGTGGCAACCAGAAAATTCAACTTGCCCGCCTTGAGATCCTCAAGGATGCGCAGGCGTTTCTTCTGCGGGATATCGCCCGAGAGAACCGCAACCCTGAAGTCGTTGACTTTCAACCGCCCAGAGAGATGTTCGCCCTCCCTTTTGGTATTCACAAACAGCAGGACCCGGACGTCCCCTTCCTCCTTTTTAAGCAGGCCAAGCAGGAGCGGGAACTTTTCTCGCCGCGAAACATGATAGACGATCTGCTCAACCAGTTCGGCAGTAACCTGCTCAGGTTCTATGCGCACTTTCTCGGCAAGGTTCATGAACTCGTAGGCGAGTTCCATAACACGAGGTGAGAGAGTCGCCGAGAAAAGCATCGTCTGCCGTTTTTCAAAAGGAGGTAATTTGCGCAGGATATAACGCAGGTCTTGAATAAAACCCATGTCGAACATGCGGTCGGCCTCATCAATAACCAATGATTCTACATGCTTCAGGGAAAAAACATTCTGCTTGGCATAGTCGATTAACCGACCGGGTGTGGCGACAATGACATCGACACCATCCTGAAGGGCCTTGCGTTGTTTTTCGTAATCGACACCGCCGAAGATCGCCTGCACTTTGAAGGGGCAAAAGGCACCCAAACCCTCGGCATCAGAACAGATCTGCACAACCAGTTCGCGGGTTGGAGCCAGGATAAGAGCCCTTGGGCCACGCTTTGACTCCGGCTTGTTTTTTTGCAGGCGAGTAAAGAGAGTGATCAAGAAGGCCGCGGTCTTGCCTGTGCCGGTCTGGGCCTGTGCAGCGACATCACGGCCTTGCAGTGCCAGCGGGATAGACTCCTCTTGAACCGGCGTCAGATCGGCAAAGCCAACCTTTTCAATACCGCGCATCAGCTCAGAGGGAAGATCAAGTTCAGTGAATTTCATTTAGCATGACGACAGCACAAAGGGTGAAAGGGGAAAGCGTATTCCTTCCCATTCCCTGTTTGCGCAGCGCCCCTTAAATTAGAGGTCCACACCCATTGCTTCGGCAACGGTATGTATATCCTTGTCTCCACGGCCTGAAAGACAAACCAGAATAACCTTCTCGGGAGAAAGCTCGGGAGCAAGTTTGAGGAGATAGGCGATTGCGTGAGCGCTTTCAAGCGCCGGAATGATCCCTTCCATTTCTGTAATCATACGGAAGGCAGCCAAAGCTTCATCATCGGTCACCGAAACATATTCAGCGCGGCCAAGATCCTTGAGAAGAGCATGTTCCGGTCCGACACCCGGATAATCCAGCCCCGCCGAAATTGAGTGGGCGTGTTGAATCTGGCCATCCTCATCCTGGAGAAGATAGGTTTTATTGCCGTGCAGAACGCCAACCCGGCCAGCAGAGATACTCGCTGCATGTTTCCCCGTCTCCACACCAAGACCAGCCGCTTCGACTCCTATCAGGCGTACAGACGCATCATTGACGAAGGGATAGAAAAGCCCCATCGCATTAGACCCGCCGCCTATGCAGGCGACGGCCACATCGGGCAAGAGTCCCTCGGCTTCCATAAGCTGTTGCTTGGATTCGTGACCGATAACTGATTGGAAATCACGGACCATTTGCGGATAGGGATGCGGTCCGGCGACAGTCCCGATCACGTAGAAGGTATCGCGGACATGAGTCACCCAATAGCGCAGAGCCTCGTTCATTGCGTCCTTAAGTGTAGCCGTGCCGCTGGTCACTTCATGGACGCGAGCACCGAGCAACTTCATGCGAAAGACGTTGAGAGACTGACGTCTGATGTCCTCGGTGCCCATAAAAATATCGCATTGCAGACCAAAGAGAGCGGCAACCGTCGCGGTGGCAACACCATGCTGGCCGGCGCCGGTTTCAGCAATCACCTTGCGTTTTCCCATACGGCGGGCCAGGAGAATCTGACCAACAGTATTATTCACTTTATGAGCACCGGTATGATTTAGATCTTCGCGCTTGAGGTATATCTTTGCACCACCGAGATGTTCGGTGAGCCTCTCAGCGAAATAAAGTGGACTTGGGCGACCGACATAATTTTTAAGATACGAATCAAACTCGGCCTGAAATGAGGGGTCTAACTGACATTGCTTATAGTTTTCCTCCAACTCCAGCAATGCTGGCATCAGAGTTTCAGCAACATAGCGACCGCCGAACTGGCCGAAATGCCCGCGGGGATCAGGCTCTTGATAGCTCATTTAAAATGCCTCCTTGGCCATACGGATGAACCGTGCCACTTTCTCCGGGTCTTTCTGCCCGGGCTTTTCTTCAACGCCACTCGATACGTCAACGCCGTAAGGACGCACCTGGCGTACAGCCTCGGCAACATTCTCAGGGTTAAGTCCACCGGCCAGGATAACTCTGTGCTGCGACGCAACGGTGGCCGCTTGCACCCAATCACAACGATGACCGGTGCCCCCGAAGGTGTTGGGGACAAAGGCATCGAGCAACAGGGCCGAGACAGTGTAAGCAGCAAACTGGCTAGCTTGCATATCACCCCTCAGGCGCAAAGCCTTAATCACCCGGCAAGGAGGATAGCAACATTGATCCGGCTCTTCGTCTCCGTGCAATTGTACCGTGTTTAGCCCACAGAATTCCACCATCTCACGAATACGAGCCGGTGGCTCATTGACAAAGAGCCCCACGGCAGTCACCAGGGGAGGCAGTTCGGCAATAATTCTCCGGGCCTGATCAGGGTCAACAAACCGTGGACTGCCCGGATAGAAGACAAAGCCTAAAGCGTCCGCTCCACATGCAGCAGCGTGATGGGCATCATCAAGATTAGTAATGCCGCAGATTTTCACCCGCGGCACACTGTAGGTTTCCATCAACTAGCCAACCTTAGGCAGATGTGACAGGGACTCCTGAATGGCAGCTTCAGGATATTCGTAATCTTCCAGCTGATTACTGAAGTAAGCGTCGTAAGCTGCCATGTCGACATGACCATGCCCGGAGAGGTTAAAGAGAATCGTTTTCTCTTTCCCTTCTTCCTTGGCCTGCAACGCCTCGTCAATTGCACCGCGGATAGCGTGTGAGGACTCTGGTGCCGGGATAATAGACTCGGTGCGTGCGAAGAGTACGGCAGCTTCAAAACAAGCTGTCTGCGGAACAGCTTTTGCCTCGACGACCCCTTCGTGAACCAGTTGTGACACCAGGGGAGACGCGCCATGATAACGCAGACCGCCCGCATGGATACCGGGAGGCATGAAGTCATGGCCGAGGGTATACATTTTCGAGATCGGTGCCATTTTTGCCGTATCGCCATAATCGAAGGCGTAAACTCCCTTGGTCAGGGTCGGGCAGCTTGCCGGCTCCATGGCCAGAAGACGGACATCCTTGCCGTTGGCTTTATCGGAGATGAAAGGGAAGGCAATTCCCGCAAAGTTTGAACCGCCGCCGTGGCAACCGATGACCACATCAGGGTAATCACCTGCAATTTTGAGTTGTTCTTTCGCTTCGAGGCCGATAATCGTCTGATGCATGCAGACATGGTTGAGCACACTGCCCAGAGCGTAACGGGTATCCTCATGGGTGGCAGCGTCTTCCACAGCTTCACTGATGGCAATACCTAGAGAGCCCTGGTTATCCGGATCATTGGCAAGAATCGCGCGACCAGCGTTGGTCTTGTCTGATGGTGAAGGAAAAACATCAGCGCCCCACAACTGCATCATGCTCTTACGATAAGGTTTCTGACCATAAGAGACTTTAACCATGTAGACGGTACACTCGAGGCCAAAGTGCTGACAAGCAAGGGCGATAGAGGAGCCCCACTGCCCGGCACCGGTTTCCGATGCGATGCGCTTGGTGCCGGCAACCTTGTTGTAATAAGCCTGCGGCACGGCAGTATTCGGCTTGTGAGAACCGGCCGGCGAGACTCCTTCATACTTGTAGTAAATCTTGGCCGGGGTGCCGAGAGCTTTTTCCAGCTGATGCGCTCGAAACATCGGGGCCGGACGCCATAGTTTGTATATCTCACGGACCTCTTCCGGGATATCGATCCAGCGCTCCTGCGAGACTTCCTGTTCAATCAGGCCCATGGGGAAGAGGGGCAGGAGATCATCGGGAGAAACCGGCTGAAGGGTACCGGGATGAACAACCGGAGCCATTTCACCTGGCATATCCGGGATAATGTTGTACCACTGCTTGGGAAGCTGATCTTCGCTGAGAAGAATTTTACTCTGCATGAGATATCTCCTTGACGTTAATTATTATAGGAAATTGTGATATATGAAATTAATTTTCACCTTGAAGTTCTTTCAGCTTGGTGCCGATATCGTCCTCGCGCATCAGTGATTCGCCGACCAGAAAGCCCCTGGCACCAGCCTTCTGTAAACGCAGGACATCTGCTCTTGACGAGATACCACTTTCAGCAACCACGAAATGACCGGCGGGGATCAATGGCAGCAAGCGTTCTGTGGTTGCCAGATCTGTCGCGAAAGTCTGTAGGTTGCGATTGTTGATGCCAATCAGCTCGCAGCCTGTTGTCAGCGCCGACTCCAGCTCTGCCTCATCATGAACTTCCAGCAGGACATCCAGATGAAGCTCGCCCGCCAGGGCATTGTACTCTGCAAGCTGCACCGCATCAAGCATGGCCGCGATCAGAAGGATGGCGTCCGCTCCAGCGGCTCGAGCCTCGTAAATCTGGTAAGGGTCGCAAATAAAATCCTTGCGCAGAAGCGGCAGACTGACGACCTCGCGAATCTTTGCCAGGTACAGGAGATGCCCCATAAAGAAGTTCTCATCCGTCAACACCGACAAACAGGTCGCACCATTGGCCTGGTAAGTCTCCGCAATCGTCAAAGGGTCGAAGTCTTCACGGATCACCCCTTTACTGGGTGAACCTTTCTTGACTTCAGCAATGACAGAGGTCCACCCAGAATCCGCAGTTGCGCGCAGGGCGCGCAAAAAGCCCCTCGGCTGGTCCTCGAGATCATCGATCCCTTGCCGCAATGAGGCAAGAGAACGACGGCTTTTGGCCAGAGCAACTTCTTGACGTTTATGTTCAGCTATTTTATCGAGTATCATTATTGATCAGAGCTCAGATTAAGGTCAGGGGTACATCAGCGGGTCAGGCATTGGTTAAATTGACGAGCCCTTCGAGCTTCGCCTTGGCCAACCCCTCGTCGATCACATTGCGAGCCTTCTGCAAGCCGGCATCCACGCTCTCTACGATTCCGGCAGCAATCAGCGCATAGGCCGCATTGAGCAGAACAACATCCCGCTTAGGTCCTTCAGCCCCGGCCAGAACATCTTTAACGATTGCAGCATTCTCCTCGGCGTCACCACCCTGGAGGTCAGTCAGCAGGCAGCGCCGCAAACCAAAGTCTTCCGGCTCTATCGTCGAGAGGGCGACTTTCCCTTCGTTGATCTCGGCGATGCGTGTCGGACCGGTCAGGGTAATCTCGTCCATGCCGTCCTGCCCATGGACAACAAAGCCACGCTGACAGCCGAGCTTGACCAGAACCTTGGCCAGAACTTCAACCAGTTTCTCGTCATAAACGCCCAAGACCTGGCGATCCGCACCGGCCGGATTGGTCAAAGGCCCAAGGATATTAAAGATTGTGCGTATACCAATTTCGCGGCGGGGGCCAATCGCATGTTTCATGGCCCCGTGCAGGGCGGGGGCAAAGAGAAAGCCAACCCCGACCTCATTGATACACGATTCAACCTGCTCTGGCGTTACGTTCAGGTTAACTCCAAGAGCCTCCAGAACATCGGCGCTACCACAGGCAGAGGAGATACTGCGATTGCCATGTTTCGCGACCTTGGCACCACAGGCAGAGACAACGAATGCGACTGTCGTTGAAATATTGAAACTTTTTGTCCCGCTGCCACCTGTACCGCATGTGTCCAGGACCGTCTCGCGATCCAGGTTAATCTCTTCACGATCAATATCGAGGGCCTTACCCACCCGGATGGGGGTGGCGTGATCACGCATAACCCTGGCAGCGCCGGTAATTTCTTCGATAGTTTCGCCTTTCATTCGTAACGCGGTGATAAACGCGCCAACTTGAGCGGGAGTCGCCTCACCACCCATGATCTGGTTCATCACCTCAATCATTTCGGTCTCTAGCAGATCTTGCCGCAGAACAACCTTGCTAATTGCGTCCTTTATCATGATGGCTCCTGGCTACTTGGTCATCTGCAAAAAGTTGTTCAGCATGTCCATGCCGGCAACCGTCAGAATCGACTCCGGATGAAACTGCATACCCCAGACTGGCAGGCTACGATGCCGCATGCCCATGATCTCACCTTCTGCCGTCCATGCAGTAACTTCAAGACATTCCGGCAGAGAAGAACGTTCTACCAACAGGGAGTGATATCGGGTCGCATCAAAAGGATCAGGGAGGCCAACGAAGAGCTCACGGTTATCATGAAAAACCGGGCTGGTCTTGCCATGCATCAGGCGGTCAGCACGAACAACCTTGCCGCCATAGGCCTGACCAATCGACTGGTGCCCCAGACACACACCGAGGATCGGCAGTTTACCTGCAAAATGCTTGATGGCTTCCACAGAGATACCGGCTTCATTGGGTGTACAGGGCCCCGGGGACACCACAAGCCGTGTGGGATTGAGAGCTTCAATCTCAGCCAGAGAAATTTTGTCGTTACGATAGACCTCAACCTCTTCACCCAGTTCGCGCAGATACTGTACCAGGTTATAGGTGAACGAATCGTAGTTGTCGATCATCAGCAGCATTTCAGTCTAATCCCTGACGCGCCAGTTCGATGGCCATCTTGACCCCCATGGCCTTGTTGACGGTTTCCTCATACTCGGCTTTTGGATCAGAGTCTGCAACGATACCAGCACCGGCCTGAAGGTGAATCCGATTTTTATGAGCAACCAGAGTCCGAATCGCGATGGCAAGATCCATATTACCATCGAAAGAGATATAACCGACAGCACCACCGTAAATCTCACGACGCACCGGCTCCATCTCCTCAATAATTTCCATGGCACGAATTTTAGGGGCGCCACTCAAGGTCCCCGCCGGGAAGGTTGCAGAGAAGACATCCAGAGCATCCTGTCCTGGCATAAGGCGTCCACTGACGTTGGAAACGATGTGCATAACGTGCGAGTAACGCTCGACAACCATCAGTTCGTCTACCTGCACAGAACCGGTCACACAAACACGGCCAAGATCATTGCGGCCCAGGTCAACCAGCATTATATGCTCAGCAACCTCTTTCGGATCGGCCAACAACTCCTCTTCCAGGCGCTGGTCCTCATCGAAAGTCTTTCCTCGGGGCCGTGTTCCGGCTATAGGGCGAACCTCAACATGATCCCCCTCCTTGCGCACCAAGACCTCCGGAGAAGCACCAATGACTCGAGTATCGTTAAACTGCAGGTAGAACATGTAGGGGGAAGGATTGATCGTCCGCAAAGCGCGATAGACATCAAAAGGGTCTGCATCAAGATCTCCGGAGAATCTTTGCGAGAGAACAACTTGAATGACATCGCCTGAGCGTACGTAGTCTTTACAGCGTTCGACGGCAGATTCAAAATCTGGACGGCTGAAATTCGAGAGCAGATCTGCATCAACCTTAACCTTGGAAGCCGCAGGCCTCTCACGCAAAGGCTTGCGTAACAACGCGACCATATCGTCTATACGCTGCACTGCAGCATCATAAGAAACGCCAGGGTCATCGCCTTCACGCAAGTGAACATTGCTTAAGACCTTGATTTTCTGCTGCAGGTTATCGAAGATAAGTAAAGTTTCGGTAATCAGGAACCAGCTGTCGTAAGCACCTATCTCAGCTTCATTGAGATCAGGAAGTTCCTCGATATGGCGGACCATGTCGTAGCCCAAGTAACCTACAGCACCACCAAAAAAACGTGGCAACTCAGGAAGGGAGACCGGTTGATAAGGCGCGAGAAAAGCTTTTAGTTCGTCAAGTGGATCATCAGCTTTACCGGACTTGACCGCGTCACCGTTTTCGAGGATTTCAAAGTGATGACCGCGACAGCGAAATGCACGCCCTGAACCAACGCCTAGAAATGAATAACGGGCCCATTTCTCACCGCCGGCGATACTTTCGAGCAAAAAAGCGCTTTGGCGATCATCGATCTTGCAGAAGGCTGAGACCGGAGTTTCCATGTCTGCGAGAATCTCGCGATAGACGGGAATCAGGTTACCTTGGCGGGTCAGATTTTTAAACTCATCACGAGATGGGGAATACATGTCATTTCCTTACTGAATTAACCGCGACAAAGTAGCATGAAGACTCAGAAATGGCAAGGCAGCTGACAGCTGCGCGGCAATAAATGATTGACCGAAAAGTGACGAATTGATATGCATACGCAACTTGGTTGATATGCGGAGAACATCCCGACAAAAACCAACCTTTAAAATTGTCTATCTACAAGGAGAGAAGATGATACGAGCAGCAGAACAAGACACTGTCAAGGTTGAGTACACAGGAAAATTAAGCGATGGGACAATCTTTGATGCATCACCGGACGATCGACCTCTGCTATTCATCATTGGTCGAAAAGAAGTCATTCCAGGCTTTGAAGAGGCAGTGGAAGGCATGTACCAGGGAGAAAGCAAAACAGTTATCATTCCCTGCGATAAAGCCTACGGTGTTAGTGACCCTGAGCTTCTCGAGAAAATCGACCGCAGTACCATTGGAGAAGATGTCGCGCTTCAGGTTGGCGGCCAACTTGAAGTCACAAATCATGATGATAGCGTTTTCTACGTCATGGTTAAAGATTTTACTGAAGAAGAGATCACACTGGACGCAAACCACCCATTAGCGGACCAGGACCTGACCTTTGAGATCAAACTTCTTGAAGTCAAAAAGGGCGAAAGCAAGTAGAGACAAGTCAACTTCAACAAAAAAGGGCGGGATGCAAGCATCCCGCCCTTCTCTATTTGATTCTTGTGTTCTGCCGATCTACTTCTCTGCTTTTTCTTCCTCAGCAGGTGCTTCCTCAGCAGGTGCTTCCTCAGCAGGTGCTTCCTCGACAGGAGTCTCCTCAACTGGGGCTTCTACCTTTTTAGCAACCTTCTTCGCAGGAGCCTTTTTCTTTT
>JAOUDB010000310.1 GCA_029859485.1 Desulfuromonadales bacterium
GGTCATAGGCTTCCAGATCTGCCCGCACTGCATTAGCAATAGGAAATAGGCGTGCGGAGTTGATTAGCTCCGAGAGACGTTTAGCGATTAAAGCGGTATTGCCAGTGCTGCCGCCGTAAAAAATTCCGATTCTCATGATGCTTCCTCTAGTTACGAAAATAAAATCAACTTGAAATAGTTACCGTTTTTAAATTGTAGCATATCAACGGCGGACAGAGGAGTGAACCGCTACCAGCCTGCTAGACGTTTCCGATTCTCACAAGTACTGATAAATAATAAATGGCCACCAAGGATCGTCACCTGGTGGCCTTAGTTTTGTGGATTAAAGAGCTTACTGAATACCTCGATCAATAAGAAGCCGTTTTTTCTCTCGCAAGTCGTGGATTTCAGAACAAACTGAAAATAATAAGTAAACTATAGATTTTTAACAAATGACTTAAGATCGTTGGCGGCAATACGTTTCCCGAGTTAATACCAAGCAAACAAGAGCCATAACCGCCCAGGCCAGAATCAGAGAAAATCCAGAACGGTAGGTCGCCAAGTCATAGATACGGGTTCCCGACTGGGTTGCTCCAAGCCAGCGGCTGTCAAGAACCCAGCCGACGGCGGGCTGAAGAATCATGGGACCAACCATGACCCCCATATTGCAGACCCCGGCGGCGGTACCGGCAAGATGAGAGGGGACCGATTCTTTTACATAGGCGAAGCCAATAATGATACCCCCGGCAGCGAAACCGATTAGCATTAGGAGGTAAATCAGAAAAATCAAGGGCAGTTTGGGAAGGAAAATAACCAGCGCCCAGGCTGCGGCGATTAAGGCACAACAAGCCATGTAAATTGGCTTGCGCCGCCCATAGCGATCGGAAAGATTTCCACATGCCGGGCCCCCGACGGCCCAGGCGAGCAACATGGCAGAGCAGATCGCTGCGGCCTTTGGTGGACTCACCTGATAATTGCTGGTCAAAAAGGGTACTCCCCAGAGACCGGCGAATGTTAGAACGCTGCCAGCAAGAGCGCCCGGGGCAAAGGATAATAGCCAGGTATTGCGGTAGGTAAAGACTTGCCGAAGGCCATTGAACACGCCTGTCCGTGGTTTTTCCGCGTTGACTTCCGCTGCATAACTTGAGAAACCCCGCTCACCCGGATCGTCACGGACGATTACCCAAATTATTCCGGCGATGACAAATGGGAAGACGCTGGCAGCCAGCATAACCGGTCGCCAACCAAAGGCAGTGATCAGCAGACGTAAGGGTGTACCCGCAAATACTGCCCCAAGAATCCCCAGAAAAAGAGCCGCCCCGGAGGCCAGCGAAAAATGCCGTAACGCCATCCAGTGGCTGGACAGTTTCATCATGGCCACAAACGCCACAGCCACAGACCCGCCGATGAGCAGTCTCCCGGTGCAGGCCCAGAACATCCCATCCGCAAAAGCAAAGCAAAAGCTGCCAAGACCAGCCACCAAGGCACCAGCGGTCAATAACCGACGTGGTCCCCAGTTATCGGCCAGCAGTCCGGTGGGAATCTGCATGGCCACATAACTGTAAAAATAAAATGCTGAAAGATGACCTAACTCAGTGCCGGTAAGGTTGAAATCGGCAACTAATTCGTTGGTCATGACTGCTGGAGCAACCCGCTGAAAAAAGCCGAAAATATAAAATGCTGCACCAAGTCCCCATATGGTCCAGGCGAGTCGAAACGGAGGCAGTGATTTTGATGGCATTAGATCGATCCGTTTATCAGGCTATTTGGCTCTTTTATGGGGTGATGGGAGTGTTTTGGATTCTCTTTTACAGCTTTTTTGAAGAAATGACCAGTTCCTTGTAAGTTTTCTGGAAATTCCTGATAAACAATAAAAGGCCACCGAGGATCGAACCCTGGTGGCCATAGCTTTTAGCTTCTTAAATGTCTCTATCAATAAGAAGCCGATTTCCTTCCAATAAGTCGTGCGACTGACACACTACTTTTTGCCTCGTCTCGAAAAAACATAAGCAAAAACCAGCAAAGGATATACTAAAAGTGCTTCAACAAACTTCCCCTGGAAAAGAGCGAAAGTGCTGAACAACATACCAACTATTATTAGGGCTAAAAGCAGTATCGCAATCGGACGGTTCATGTTTTTCTCGTTTTGACAATCTCGAATCTGGAACCTGGTGTCTTAAAAACCACGCTTCTGGCACACCAGAAATCACGACTCAGGGCCGTGAACTGACACACGTTCCTAACGTTCATGAGAACCGGCGGCGACGCGAGGTTACGGCCACAATCGCAATTGCAGGTTTTTCTTTTCAGTTTAGCGCAGACGCATTATACGTCTGCGTTGGTTTGATGGTTAAATGACCTTTACAGCACAAATACCAGCAAAACAGGTAAAACAAAAATTAAGGCAAGAGATGAGATTTGCCAGATGATCAATGCCTTTGTTTTCGCTTTGCCAAACTCTTGACTGTGTGTTGCGTAAAAAGCTTTGTAGAAACCTTCTATGTTCCCATTTACTGACATGATGATCGTGTCTTTAAAGCTGACATCGACCACACCGCGAGTTCTTAGGTACCGGCAAAAATATAGAAGTAGCCCACCGTGGCAGCAGAACAAAAACATTAAAACTGCCACAAGGCTCCACATTATTTGATCATTATTCATGATTTATGCTTCTAATATTGATACTACACGCTGGTAGGCTTGATATCGCCTCACAGGTAGTCGGTTAATTAGTGTCTTATGCACCCTGATCCTGACACACCTCAAATCATGTCCCAGGAGCGTGCATTATAAGACACTGCCAATCTATAGCAATCGAACAGCAAGGTCAAAGAGGTGTAATTCTTATTTATCCTCTCGCATTGTTTGGAGGGTGTGGAATTGGCTGAAATGTGAAATTCTTGCTGACCCTGCATTACAGTAAAAAGGCCACCAAGGATCAAACCCTGGTGGCCATACTTTTGTGGATTAAAGAGCTTACTGGAAACCTCTATCAATAAGAACCCCGTTTTCTTCTTACAAGTCGTGATTATTAGGAAGAAGTAAGCCGAAGCAGTCGACCGCCCCTTTTATCCTCAAGGACCCATATTGCCCCTTTCGGCCCTTGCTCAACCTCTCTAATTCGATTTCCCATGTCGAAACGCTCGACCTCCGCGGCCTGTTTACCTGAAATCTTTATCCGTACTAGTGCTTCTGACCTGAGCCCGCCTATGAAGGCATTATCCTGCCACTCCGGAAACATGGAGCCGTCGTATATTATCAAACCCGACGGTGCAACAGTCGGGACCCAGTAGACCTCAGGGGCATGAAATTCCGGGCGCGTATCATGATCGGGGATGGGGATGCCAGAGTAATGATCTCCCCAGGAGACAATGGGCCAACCGTAATTTTCTCCGCCAACGATAAGGTTAAATTCATCTCCGTGCCTTGGACCCATTTCGTGTGACCACAAAGAGCCCTTTCGGTCGAAGGCAATACCAAGCAGATTGCGGTGACCCAGGGACCAGAAAGTTTTTGCCAGTTCCCCTTTGTCCTGAAATGGGTTGTCAGGGGGAACAGATCCATCAGCGTTTATCCTGATAATCTTACCCAGATTTTGCGTCCAGCTTTGGGCCGGCTTCTGCTTTTGACGATCCCCTGAGGTGATGAAGAGTTTTCCGACAGGGTCGAAAGCCAATCGGTGCGAGTAATGCCCACTACCTGAGACTTTAGGAGTCTGTTGCCAGAGGATTTGAAGATTTTTCAGTTTTGGATTGGCAGACTCGTGGTCGAATTGAGCCCGGGCAACAACGGCCCCCTTTTCCCCTGTCGCATTCTCCTCTGCGTACGACAAATATACCCAGTGGTTCTCACTGTATTGAGGATGAAGGATAATATCGCCCAGACCACCCTGCCCGCCGAAGGCGACCTCGGGCACACCTGAAACAGGGACCCTAGAGCGGTCATCCAACTTGACCAGAAGCAGAGTTCCGGGTTTTTCGGTGATCAGAAGATTCCCATCAGGCAAAAAGGTCATGGCCCAGGGTTCATTGAAACTGCCAAAGCTTTCTACGAATAGTTTTGAACCTGCATTACCCTCCAAAGAGTTATCAACGGATTCGGCGTTGGATTGACAGGAAATCAGAAGAAGCAGGGACAGATAACAGATTGAACGTAATGGCCACATGTATTATCTCCACTGAGGCGGTGCAGGTCGCCCTTTGTTTACAGCTCTTTAGCAGTTCTCCTTCGGCTCTTATGAATCTGTCTTCTATCTTGTCTTAAATC
>JAOUDB010000311.1 GCA_029859485.1 Desulfuromonadales bacterium
CTATGCCGGCCGCTTTGTCGCCGGATTCTACCAGGTCAGCCAGCACCGCATACCGCTCTACGTCAGTCGCGGCGTTGGCACCAGCGTCCTGCCGATAAGATTTTTATGCCGACCGGAGATCGGACTTTTTGAATTAACCGGCTAAGGCTTCGATTCAGACCCGTTCACTCCCAGGGAGCGTTGCAACGAGAAAAATCATCCGGAGGGATACTGACGGCAGTACTCATAGAGAGCCATGCTGGCAGCGGTGGCAGCATTAAAACTGTGAGGCAGGCCATAGACCGGGATCTCGACAACATCATCCAGAAGGTCCAGGATCTCCGGCGTTAACCCGGTACGCTCGTTACCAACTACCAGAACAGTACGCCTCGAAAAGTTATAGCTATGTATGCTCGTTGAGTTGGTGGTCTGTTCAAGGCCCACCAGGCGGTACCCGTCTCTGCGCATTTTTTGCAACACAGGAGCCAGGCTTCTATGAATCGAGACCTCGAGTTCTTCGGCCCCGTCGCGGGCGATCTTTGAGATCAGGCTGGCATTGCCGGTCAGGACAAGTCGCTCCACGGCGCAGGCGCTTGCAGTTCTGGCAACGCTCGAGATGTTGACGTTGCTGCGCATGGGGGCGCAGGCGACGACCAGTTCGCGAGGACGGCTAAGAACAGAGCCCTGCTTATGACGCAGATGTTCGAATTGGTTCATAGAAGCTCTCTTTTACTGACGTTATCGGACAATTCATCCTGCGAATAAAAGACCTGTTCCAGGTAAAGACCAGAAGCCGGAGCTGTCCCGGGAGAGGCCTCGCGATCCCTCGCCTCGAGAATCCGACACAAATTCTCACGCGTGTAGCGTCCCTCGCCGACCTTGACGATGGCACGGACAATGTTGCGCACCATCTTGTACAAAAAACCATCCGCACAGATATCGAAAGTGATCATGGGCAGATCGTTACCGAGCACCGCCTCGAAAACTGTGCGGCGCGTCGACTTCTGGTTGAAGTTTGTCCGCGTCGCGAACGAGGCAAAATCCTGTTCACCGATAAAGACGGGACAGACGTCAATCATGGCTTGCACATCAAGAGGTTCTTTAACGTGCCAGACCCTGCCATCGTGCTGTTCAGGAAGTTTGCGATCATTCCAGATGAGATATCGATAGCGTTTGGCAATAGCTGAGTCACAGGCGTGAAAATCTTTCACAGCACAACGAACATCAAGAATGCGAACTTCGGGCGGCAAAAGCTGGTTAAGCGTCTCCTGGACAAGTTCAGGCGGCAGGTCTTCCGGAAGCGAGAGACTCGCCACCTGGCCGTGAGCATGAGTCCCGCGGTCGGTACGACCGGACCCTTGTACCGCGACACGAAAACCAAAGGCTTTCGTCACAGCCTGTTCAAGGGCAAACTGCACGGTTGGCTTGTCACCATGCCTCTGCCAGCCAAAGAAAGCTCGGCCGTCGTAGGCGAGGGTCAGCTTGTAGTTAGAGAGTTGCGGAGCGGAAGTGGACATAAGGGGATAATACCTACACCTCTTCCAGAAGATGTATCAGACGGTTGAGCTCTGCGACCAATTCGCCAAAGCCATCACCATCAAGGCTCTGGGCGCCATCACAGAGGGCCTTGTCCGGATCGGGATGAACTTCGACCATAATACCGTGAGCACCGACCACTATTGCAGCTTTGGCCATCGGACCAACCAGAGAACGTCGCCCGGTCGCATGGCTGGGATCAACCACGATCGGCAGATGACTCATTTCACGGATCAGAGGAACGACACTTAAGTCGAGCGTGTTACGTGTGGTTTTTTCAAAGGTCCGAATACCCCGCTCGCATAGGATAACGTTCGGATTCCCTTCGGAGAGGATATACTCGGCAGCGGAGAGAAACTCCTCGATGGTCGCACTCATCCCTCTTTTAAGGAGGATCGGATGACCGGTCTTGCCCGCTTCCTTAAGTAGATCAAAATTCTGCATATTACGGGCACCAATCTGCAGGACATCAGAATAACGGCAGATGTTTTCAAGCTGCTCAATGCGCATGACCTCAGTAATCACCGGCAGACCTTCAGCATCACCCGCCTGGCGCAGGTACTTCAACCCTTCAATACCCAGGCCCTGAAAACTGTGAGGGCCTGTACGCGGTTTGTACGCACCACCACGTAGCATATGAGCACCATGTTCTTTGACAAGCCTGGCAGCAGCGAGCATCTGCTCCTCGCTCTCCACCGTACAGGGGCCGGCGATGATTACGGGTGGCTGGTTGTCACCAAACTTAACGCCGCCGGCTTCAACAATGGAGGCTTCCGGATGAAAATCTCGGGAGACCAGCTTATAGGGCTTACTGACATGAATAACTTCGCGGACACCGGGGAGTTCACGAATCGTCGTATCATCCACATAGCCCTGGTTGCCGAGGACACCGATAGCGGTACGCAGGCTACCGGGGATTGGCTCCGCGGTCAGGCCCATCGCTGCAACAGCGTCCGTAACGGCCTGGACCTGTTCATCGGTGGCAGAATGATGCATGACGATCAACATGAGAAAAGCTCCTTAAACGGTTGGAGGAATAAACATGGTAAAGCCGATTAACGCTACAGCGCAGGGTACTTTGCCGAGGGCAGGATTTCAAGCTCTTTCCCTCTGCTTGCAAAGATGGGCGTTCAGCTTATTCACCGTCAATGAGTCGGCAATGTTTCGGTGCGCAACGGAGTCTATAAGACGGTCAGAGAAAATCAAAAGTCTGTCAGCATGTCATTTCCCGGTCAGCGTGAACACAAAGAGCCCCGGGCGATTGTTGTATCGCTGGCAGGAATAGTTTAATATATAGTCAGATTAGATAGTTTTGTCTTTTTATTGATTCACTGTTCAGTCTCGGGGGGATTGACTCTTCAGTCCGATCACCATGTCATTAATCAAACGGAACAAAAGCCGCCGCAGAAGAAGTTTCGACGAGGACGGCAAGGTCCTGATTGTCACTTTGCTTTTCTGTCTGGTTTTTTCAGTGATTGGCCTTCAGAGGTCACTGGCCAATTATCAAATAATTGTCCTTGGTCTTGTGCAGTTGCTCATGCTCATGGCGATCGGTGTGATCAGGGGCATCAGCCTGTTCAGAATGCCTTCGCCAAAGCTTATCTTCTATGTCTTCCTTATCCTGTTCATCAATATTTCTGCCCGGTATTTCACCGAAAACGCACTCGACACGTCCCTGTTCGTTTCCAAGTGGCTTCGCCCCTTTGTCACAGTAGATCAAGGCGTTGACATCAATGACAAACATCTTCTTTTTGCAGTACGACTGGTCCACTATCTGATAGCTTTCGGCATCCCGTTTTTCGTTGCAAGCGTCATCGATCTTTATTGCACAGAGCGCAAGAGCATTCTCAAAATAGACGCCGAGAAAAAGGATGCCGAATTTCAAGTTGTCAGCCACCTGGCTCATAATATCAAGCCCAAGCTCAGCTCCGCCCAATCGGTACTGAGTCATCTTAAGGATTTTATTCACAGGGAAAATCTTGATAAGTCGCCGCTACAGAAACAATTCTACGAGGGACAGACTGACGAAACTGTGACAGATGCCATTCAGAAAGCCCAGGGAGCTTTAAATCAGGTCAACGAAGAGATCATCAACATCAGAGATCTCATTACCGAAGAGATCAATACAGAGGACTTCCAGAAAGTTGATCTTGAGGAGCTTTTTCGTGAACAAATCCTCCCCCTGTTCGCCAATGAAAAAGGAAACCTTCTTATCGAGTTAGAGACGGAATCCACATGTAAGGCGGTCCTCCACAAAAACTCCTTTGTCGAGTCTATGAACAATCTGATCCGCAATGCGTTAGTACACGGCTTTACCAACCCGAGCTTTCGGCATATCATCAAGTTTGTCATCAGAAAAAAAAGAGGCGGGATCATTGTCGATTATTTAAACAATGGCGATCCATTGCCAGAGGAGATGAACCAGAACAACCTGCTTTCATATGGGGTAAAAAGCGTGGACAGCCCCGGCGGAGGGCTTGGTATGGCCTATGTTGGAAAAATGATCAAGGCTCATCACGGAACCTTTGAGATTCTCGACAATCCTGACTACAACGTTCACTTCCGGATCATCCTGCCAAAAGGAGGCGTGCATTGAACAAGAAACTTCCCAGACCTTTGAGGGTTCTGATTATCGATGATGACAAGAGCTTCGTTGAAGAATTGCAGCGAGATGCAAACCCTTATCGCATCATCCTGGATCATGCCATGAGTCTGGAAGAA
>JAOUDB010000312.1 GCA_029859485.1 Desulfuromonadales bacterium
TCGCCTTGGCATAGACCGGATCACGGTACTTGCGGAGCTTCGTGCCATATTCTTCGCGGGCGAGTTTCCCCAGGTCGTAGCCGATCTCCTCGTAGGAACCTTCGACGATAATGTGACGGGGCTTGCAGTAGTCTTCATCCTTGAATTCAAATACGGGTTAATTTTTTAAAATAGCCATTTTTTCTGCCTTTTTGGATTGATGGGTTCGTTTGCGTTTTATCTTCAAACAGCTTCCTGATCGCCAGTGCTTTACAGCCGCTCTAGGCCTTTTGCACCGCGGCGTTAATTCGCCTTTGCTCCAGCTTCGAGAAACGCCGGGGGTTCCGTCGGGTTAAACATGTCTGCAACCTGCCCGCTGGCGTCGGAATGGGTTGCCAGATTGAACTTCTGCGCAGACGCCCCCTCCTCCAGGTTCAGCTTGTCCAAATCGACCCACACCACATTGGGCATGTCGGAGAACTCGAAGTAGTAGCGTTTGTTCGTGAGGTCGGCGTCATGCCCGACCGCTCAACACCCCTTGGCGCGGTATACAACTCGGTCACCACCACATCGGTCCAATCCCAATTTCTTCCGATAAGTGCGGGCCAGCCTTCACTTGTCCAAAATACTCTTGAGCACATATTTTATTTCTCCTTTAGCTGCTTGGTTAATCTTGTCATTCAAATGTGACGAGAAGATTGCATCGGGTCTGTCGTTGGCCGATTCACCACGACCTCAAAACCCGATTGCCGTCGATCACCGTGGCGCCGTCGGCGCTCAGGTTCTTGCCCACCTTTTTGATCAGGTTGCCCTCGATGAGCACGTCTGCGTCGATGAGCTTGTCATCCGTGCCGTTGAACACCTTGACGTTCGTGAACACGGTGACCGCGGGCTTTTCCGCGTCGGCGGCCTGGGCGCTGATGGCTGACAGAGTCAGCACCAGCGCGCAACTAAGCCCAATGAGGCTCGAATTTATCAGTCTGGCAAAGTTGTTCATCTTCTCATCTCTCCAAAAGTAGCAACATAATGCTGGTGTTTGGGGCGCCAGCCTCCCCCATGAAAGCGCCTCAGCCGTCATTGGCGCCCAGGAATTTTTTCGGGAACTGCTTGAGGAAGTCTTCCTCGGTGATGGGCTCGAAGCGGCCCTTCTCCTCCACCGGGTAGCGGATCGGTTGCCCCGGGTACACCCGCTGTACTTTTGAATCCTTCACGACCACCGTGCCGTTGACGATCACGTAGGGAATGCCGGTGGTGGGCCGCCCTTGCTCACCGGCCTTGTAGGTGGCGTTGTCGGTGATCTTTTCAGGGTCGAAGATCGTGATGTCCGCGACCATGCCCTCCTGCATGCGCCCGCGCACTTTCATCGACGCCAGGCCGGCGTCGCCCAGGTGCAGGGCCGGGTAGTAACTGGCGTTGGCGATCATGTGCATCAGCGGGATGTCGTTTCCCCGCGCCAGGCGGAAGGCCTTGCCGCGGGTGCCGGTGGTCCTGGGGTGGCCCACGTATTTTTCGTACGGTGTGTCGAAGGTGACGTCAAACGAGGGGACAGCGTCGGAGGCAACCGTCATGTGCGGCGTTTTCAGCATGTCGACCAGCCAGGGGGCCCGGATCGCGTAATAGGCAATGACAATCTCGCCCGGTTCATCCTTGCGCGCCTGCAGGAACTCTTCCTTGGTGTAGAACTTGTTCTTCGCCGGGCTGTAGATGCCGCCTTCCTCGGGACTCGAGCCGTAGGCGTTGCCCCCGGCCTCGTAGACATCGGGCAGGAAGAACTCGGCGGAAATCGCGGTGCTGGCGCCGACGTAGGGATAGCACTCGGACCACATGTTCAGGCCCATTTTCCGGGCGGCCGCCAGCTTCTGCTCGATTTCCCACCAGCCGTAGTCGCAGTTGTGCTGGTAGATCAGCGGCGCGCCCAGCGTCATGGCGTTAGTGAACACCTCGTTGAAGCCCGTGGGATGCTCGATCGGGGTCAGCGCGCTGGGATAGAAGCGGGCGTGAATCCCCGTGAGCCGGCCATAATGGGCCGCCGCTTTCTGCGCGAGGTACATTTCATAGGTGGTGACACCCGTGCGCATGTAACCCACCGTGCTGCCAAATCCGATAGCGCCCTGGCGCAGGCCCTCATCGTAGATCGCGTTGATACGGTTGAGCTGCTCCGGGTTGCTGCGGCTCACCGACCAGCCCGGCTTACCGTCAGCGGCCACGAGGGTCATCAGCTGCGACACCTGCAGCGCGTCGAGCGGACCGTCGAAGTCATACTGGTCCTGGGCCTCTATATCCTTCGCGTCGTGCACCAGCATCCGGGTCAGCATCTGGCTCACCGTGGTGCCGTAGTTGGTCGCCCGCTTGCCCTCCTGGGCCGCGTACCACTCGGCGATGTTTATCGCGCCCAGCTCGAGGTCCATCGCCGTCGTGACACCGTCCCGTAGCGCAAGTTTTTCGCCCAGCGGGTCGATGGCGTGAAAGTGGGTATCGATGAACCCGGCAACTACCACATGACCCGAGGCATCGATGGATTCCTCACCAGTGATAATTTTCTCCGTAATGACGGAAGTTTCCCCGCCCTTGATGCCGACGTTGAGAATGGCGTCGAGCTTGGTTTCCGGGTCCATGACCCGACCATTCAGGATGACCAGGTCATAATCCTGTGCGATGGCGGAGCTGGTAGCTATCGCGCCCAGGAGCAGAGCGGATATCGCCAGCGCAACGCGCCCGATTTTCTCAACTTTCATTCAGCCTTTTCCTTCAATTTAAGGCTCAGGGCGTCATTGCCCTATCTGATACCCTGGAGTCCTGCACGACAATTCAGGATTTATACACTTTCTTCCCTTCGAGCCAGGTCTCACTTATCTTGATTTTTTCAATTTTCATTGGATCAATAGCTGTTGGATCGTCTCCTAGAATGACCAAGTCAGCATACTTACCTTTCTCAAGGCTACCTACGATATCATCCATACGTAACTGCCACGCTGCATCAATTGTTATGGCTCTAAGGGCATCCTCCACGGGAACACACTCTTCAGGAACAAATACGCCACCACCTTCAGCCATCACACGTGTAACCGCATCCTGTGCACAACGTAAAGGATTTATAGGTGTCACATTCCAGTCAGAATGCACGGTGTAACGTAAATTATTTTCACCCGCTGTCTTACAAGCGTCATAATATCGTACCCGTTCAACGCCAAGAATACGGTCTCTAAAAGCCTTACCCCACCAACGAACATGACCAATAAGGAATGTTGGCGAAACGCCCAATTCATTCATCTTTGAAAAATGCTCCGGATGGCCTACACTGCAATGGTCAATACGGTGTCGATGATCATCTCTAGGGCTTTCCTTAAGCACCTCCTCATAAGCTTCAAGTGTCATATCAATGGCTGCATCTCCGTTTGAGTGAACAGCACATTGCCAACCATCATTATGACAACGAATTAGTACATCTTTTAATTGCTCTTTATTGTAGTTAAGTTCTCCCCTGCTGTCCGAGCCAATGTAATTTTCTCGCTGATATCCACTACCAGCTTGATTGGAACCATCCGACCATGCCTTCATACCTATTACTCGGAACATATCATCACCGTCTCCTGGCTTAATTCCATTTTCCTTCCATGTGTCATATTCAGTAGATACCAGGAAACCACGAAGTCTTATCTGTTCACTATCTTTCACGGCCTTTTTGAGCTCAGTCAGTTCTTTCATCCCGCTAAAAACACCAACACTCATATCTTGTCCGGATGTAACACCCACTGAAGAGCAACGTTTAAATAAACGCTGAAGCCGCGCAGGGGTATCAGTTACAGGAGGTATTGCCGCTATCACTTTCCCGAAAGCAGTTACTTCTTCCATCCGACCATTCAATTCACCTTTTGCATCTTTCATATACCTACCGGCAGTTGGATTGGGTGTATCACGAGTGATACCTGCCTTTTGGTACGCCAGTGTATTGGCATAGGCTACATGTCCACTGCCCTCTATATTGAAAAACGGATTGTTGGGTGCAATGGAATTCATATCCTCAAGCGTGAAGACACGTCCTCCTTTGGTCACCGTAGAATCAAATCCGGTTGCCAGTAACCATTCTCCTTCTTTCAAGTTTTTAGCCGCATCATTCAATCTTTTCATTACGTCATCCATGGTGGCCACGTTAATTGGGCTAATATCAACGTAATCATCAAACATCACCGGAACTGTATGAAAGTGTGGTTCAATAAGCCCAGGCATCAG
>JAOUDB010000313.1 GCA_029859485.1 Desulfuromonadales bacterium
AAACTTTGATAAGTCACCTATTGTCCGCGGTAAGCTAATGGGGATCAAGGGGCAGTATCTACTTTTCGAAGGCGGGGAAGTGATAAATATTCGAAGACATACAGGGTATTTCGTTGAGATAAAGTAGTGCAACGTGTTCGATATGTTTATATAGACGATTATCATACCAAGCTTTCTCTTGAGTTGATGCAAATAGTCAAACGAGACATTCGCACGCTTTTGGCGTTGCAATGGCATCCCAGTTTTTGATGTAATAAATGGGATTGGAAAAATGCTTCCTGCAAAACTAGCTCACTAGAATGGTGCCGTTAACCCCAATTAAATGTCGTCAGTTATTCACAGCCTCAACCTAATGTAATCATTAGATTTTATTGTAGCGTAGTCTCATTTGTGCGATTGTGATGACTGTCTGATTTCGTTTTTTGTGATTACTAGGTTCAGGTAAAGGGTGGGAATGTGAGTTCTTCTGGGAAGGCTGGTCTCAGCAAGTCACTGATTCTTACTGGGATGCAATGTCCCAAAGCGCTTTACCTCGCCAAAAATCCTCCCGCGTTTGAATTCCCCCCACAGCCTCATGTCGAAGCCAAGTTCCAAACCGGTAACCAAGTCGGCGTTCTGGCTCAGCAACTTTTCCCCGGTGGTACCGAAGTTCCTTTTGATGGTCTTTCTGTTACTGAGCAGATAGCACAGACCCGGCAACTTATCGATGCTGGCGAGCTGGTCATCTACGAGGCGTCTTTCGCTTTCGAAACTATCTTCGTCAAGGTAGATATCCTTGTCAAAGACGGCGACGCCTGGCAAATCCATGAAGTGAAGATGGGGACCTCGGTCAAAGAGGTTAATTGTGATGATGTGGCGATCCAGTATTACGTGCTCGCCAACTGCGGTCTTACCATCTCCTCTGCTTATCTGGTTCATATCAATAACGGCTATGAGCGTCAGGGTGAGATCAATGTGCAACAACTCTTTGTTGGTGAGGATGTCACTGACGCTGCCCTTGAGCGCCAGGCTGGCTTGCCCGAGTTGATTGCGTGCCTGCGTACGACTTTAACTGGCAGTGAACCGGATATTGATATCGGCCCCCATTGCAATGATCCTTACGAATGCGACTTCATCCCTTATTGCTGGCAGCATATTCCTAAGAATTCGATCTTCGATCTTAAAGGTCGCGGCATCAAAAAATTCGACTATTACAACAAGGGTATTCTTAAGCTTGAGGATTTGTCCCTTGAAAATTTGAACAAAGCACAACGCAACCAGGTCGAAGCGACTCTCAATCAGCAGGACTCTATCAATAGGGTGGGTGTCAAAGAATTCCTCGATACCCTCTGGTATCCGCTCTGTCATCTCGATTTCGAAACCTTTGATACGCCCATCCCACCCTTTGACGGTACCCGCCCATACCAGAAGATTCCTTTCCAGTATTCACTGCATATTCAAACGAGGGCAGGGGCTGAACCGTTGCATACCGAGTACCTGGTGGAACCAGGTAATGATCCGCGTCGGGAGCTTGCCGAGCGGTTGGTGGCGGAGATTCCTGCGGATGCATGTGTATTGACCTACAATCAAGCCTTTGAGAAGAGTGTGTTGCGAGATCTTGCCGAACTCTTCCCTGTTCTGGCTGATGCGCTGCTTGTGCGGCTTGAGAATGTTCGTGATCTGATGGTGCCATTTCGCAAGCGGGATGTTTATAGATGGCAAATGCGGGGCTCTTATTCGATCAAGGCGGTTTTGCCGGCGCTGGTGCCGGATCTTTCGTACGACGGCATGGATGTCGCTGATGGGATGGCGGCGATGCGTGCTTATCATGAGATGTGTGCGTTGAAGCCGGGAGTGGAGTTGGATCGGTTGCGGGCTGCAATGTTGGAGTATTGTTGTTTGGATACTTTGGCGATGGTTCGAATTTTGGGTGAGTTGGAGAATTTGGTGACTCGAAGGGCATAACATTAGAATAGATATTCTGTCCCCCGATTAGTATCATGTCCCTCTTATTCACATTCTCTGATTCACATTCTTGAACAGTTTGCATAGATTCTATAAACTCAATACTCCCTCAAACCGAACGAGCAACCAATGCGCTTCATCCATACCTCAGACATCCACCTAGGCAAAACTTACCGCACCTCCATAGGTGAAGCAGAACGCTACGATGATTTCTTCCGCTGTCTTGAAGGAATCGTTCTCGACGCCATCGAAGCAAAGGTTGATTTCGTGCTGGTCGGTGGCGATCTGTTTCACGTCGGGCAGATTCTCCCCAGAACCTTCGCTAAAACCATCGAAGTCTTACAACCCCTCAAAGACGCCAACGTCCCCTGCATCGCCATCGAAGGCAACCACGACTGGATTCACCGTCGCGATAGCATCTCATGGATGGAAGCGCTCTCGCAGATGGGTTACATCAAACTGCTGCGCCCCTCGCGTACAGAAGAAGGCGGCTACTGTTTCGATCCCTTCGACGCTGAAACTGGAATGGGCGGGCACGTTGAAATCAGCGGCCTCAACATCTATGGTCTTGGCTATATCGGTGCCCAGGCGGGTAATCACGTTGAACGCATCTGTGAAGCGGTGACCACCGAAAACAACCTGCTGCTCTTCCATGTCGGCATCTGGACCTTCTCTCCGGTTGAGATCGGCAACATGAAGCCGGAAGATTCTCATCCCTTGGCCGAAACATTCGACTACGTAGCTCTTGGCCATGGTCACAAGCCGTATATCGTCGCAACCCCTGAAGGCAAAGACTATGCTTACAACCCAGGTTCACCGGAGCAGGTCAATTTTGGCGAGCAGAAATACGACAAGGGCTATTACTTCGTCAGCGTGAATGATAGCGAGTATACGGTTAAGTTCAAGTCCACATCACCGAGGCCGATGATCGTGGCAACCATCGATCTGGATGGGGCCGAGGATGCCGACGAGGCATTGCTGAGGTTTGTTGAGCAGGTTAAGTCGCAACTTCCGGAAACCGAAGATGATCGTCAACCATTGCTCGAAATGAAACTGGTTGGTCGTGTCAATTTCCATCCCTTCGAGTTGAGTCGGGAAAGGCTCAATATAGCCCTCGAAGAGATTACCAACCCGCTGCATGTTGAGATCAAGAACCACTTGTCGCTGGTTACTCACACCGGTGGTGAAGAGACGGTTAAAAAATCACTCGCCGAGATCGAACATGATGTCCTTAAAGAACTGATCGGAGCCAACAGCGAATACCAGGGACGTGAAGAAGAATTGTCTAAACTTTCTTTGCAGATTCGTGACCTGGTGCTGCGTGGTGATGTCGAAGACGACGAACTGCTCGGCCTGCTTGACGGGGAGGGCAGTTGATGCAGATTCTCTCCATTCAGATGAGGAACATCAAGTCGCATCGGGACAAAGAATACGAATTTTCTTCGGGGATCAATGTCCTCTCCGGCCCGAATGGCATCGGCAAGAGCACGATCTTTGAGGCCGTTGGCTATGCCTTGTTTGGTGTGGATGCCCGCGACTTTGTCGGCAACATTGATCGGTTTGTAACGATTGGTGAGAAGAAAGGCGAGGTTAAGGTTGTCTTTCAACCTGGTGACGACGAAACCTACCAGGCGTCCCGTACGGTGGGGAGTAACTCAAAGTGGTTGCTTGCAAGGAAAGTAGGCGAAGACTTTGAAGTTGAGGATCACGCCAATGCCGAGGAGACACAGAACCGGATCAAGGAACTGCTCGGCCTCAACAATGGCCGTTCCCTTGCTGACCAGTTCAAGTTGGTGATCGGTCCCTTCCAGAACGACTTCCTCGGTCCTTTCGTGATCAAGCAACAGACCAAACGTCAGGAAGCGTTCGACGAGATTCTCGGTATCGATGCCTGGCGTAAAACTTATAAAGGTTCCAAAGCTCTACTCGATGCTGTGACCCATAAGATCGAACTGATCGCTGCCGAAGTCGAGTTTAAGCAGGAACAACTGGAAGTCTTGCCGGAGAAAAATCAGGAGCTCAAGGATGTTAAAGAGGCACGTAAAGTCAACAGCGGCAAGCTGAAAAGCGAGCAAGCCGCACACGATAAAGCCTCTGGTCAACTGAAACAGTATGAAAAGCAGAAAGAAGCTCTCGATGCGGTGCGTAGCGGGCTTGAAAAGACTCGCGATCGTATCACGACGGGCAAGGAACATATCGGTTCACAGAACACCCTGGTTAAGCAGGCCAAAGAGGCGATCAAGCTGCTGGAAAAGCAC
>JAOUDB010000314.1 GCA_029859485.1 Desulfuromonadales bacterium
GAAGAGATTCCCTTCGAAGAAGAGGTTGCCGGAGAAGAGGTCGCTGAAGAAGAGGTCGCTGAAGAAGAGGTCGCTGAAGAAGAGGTTGCTGAAGAAGAGGTTGCTGAAGAAGAGGTTGCTGAAGAAAAGCTAGAACTGTCCCTTGACGTTGATCCCGAATTTAACAGTGCTGAAAGTGATGCACCTCTTGAGCCCTTTGACAATACGATTGACGCTGCACCTGTCGACTCTCTGTACGATACTGACGAACTTGAAATCCTTGAAGAGCTTGACGAACCGGAGGTCCTTGAAGACGTTGAGGAACTCGATGTCCTTGAGGATGTTGAACCGCTCGAAGAAGAGGAACCGCTTGCCGCTGCATCGCCTGCTGAAAGAGTAGATTTTATTTCAGGTATCAATATTGATGCTGAACTGGAAGAAGCCGAGTTTTATATTCAACAGGGATTGTACGATGACGCTGAGAGGGTCTTACAGACCCTGATGGAGTCCCTCCCTGAGTTGCCTGAATTACAGTCGAAGATGGATGAAATCAACCAGAGTCGTCTAGCTGCAGAAGCAGAACCCGAAGCGACTGGTTTTGTCGACATCATGTCTGACCTGCAGGATGATGATCTCCTTGCAGCAACAAACTTCCTCGACTCCATCGGCGATAATGCCTCCTCCGATGATGAGATGTTACAGAAAACGGTTTCGGAGATCGACTCTTCCGATACGGAATCTCACTTCAATCTCGGTATTGCCTATAAAGAGATGGGCCTTTATGATGATGCCATTGCCGAATTTGAGAAAGCGGGGAGCGCATCGGCCCGCGCCCTTGATTGCATTACTCTGACTGGACAGTGTCTTGTGGAAGCGGGTGAAACAGACGCTGCAATGGACGCATTCAAGGCTGGTCTTGCTCATGAGGGCCTCTCTGAAGAAGGGCGCATGTCTCTTCACTTTGAGCTTGGCATGCTTCACCAGATGAACGGTCAGCTGTTGGAGGCGCTTGAATTCTTCCAGCTGGTCGCGGAGAAAGATTCTTTCTTTAGAGATGTTTCAGATCTTGTCAAGAACTTGCGTCGCGAGCTCGGTCTTGACGAAAAAGATAATGATGACGGCCCGCAAGGGAATCGTGATCGTGTTTCCTATGTTTAACCTGGAGAGTGTCGTTAGCTTATGAGTTACCTGGAACATTATGGATTAGATCGGGAGCCTTTCTCCAACGCACCCGACGCACGTTTTTATTATAATAGTGACTTGCACAGTCAGGCCCTGTTGCGCCTGATGTATGCCGTTGACTCCAACAAAGGCCTGGCCGTCCTGGTTGGCGGTGTTGGTACGGGCAAGACCACTCTGGCCCGACGTATGCTGGATAATTTGCCAGAAGATCGTTATGAATCTTCGCTGCTGGTTATGGTTCACTCCGGAATCACTCCTGAGTGGATTCTGACCCGTATTGCGCTTCAGCTTGGAGTCGACGAACCGGCTGGTGATCGTCTCAAGCTACTCAAACAACTTTATACGCGTTTACTTGAGATCGAGGATGAAGGACGGCGCGCGGTCGTCCTAATTGATGAAGCGCAGATGTTGCAAAGTCGTGAGCTGATGGAAGAATTCCGTGGCTTGCTCAACCTGGAGATTCCGGGTAAGAAGCTGCTTAATATTGTTTTCTTCGGCTTGACGGAGTTGGAAGATTGCCTGGCCCTTGATGAAGCCCTTGCCCAGAGAGTCGCCGTCAAATATCACCTCAAGTCGATGACTTTTGAAACGACGACTTCTTATATCAAGCATCGTCTTCAAGTTGCTGGTGCCAGGGAGGTCCTCTATGATGCTGAGGTCATTCCCCTGATTCATCGCTACGCAGGTGGTGTGCCTCGACTGATTAACACCATCAGTGACAACTGTCTTTTTGAGGCCTATCTGCGTAAAATGCACAAAGTCGACTCCCGAATCGCTCATAGCGTGGCCGGAGATCTCGGCCTCCTGCAGCATCCTCTTTCGGAACTACCGCAAGCAATGTTAAAAGATGAGCTTTCCGAAATTGAAAACATGCTCGACAAGCTAGAACAAAAACAATAACCCGAGTTCTTAAGCTATGCGGCCGGTTCAGTTCTCTGAACCGGCTTTTCCTTTCTGTTCTCACGAAAGGGTCTTATATGAAAAACAGAATTCAGATATTACCTGAAAACCTCGCTAATCAGATCGCCGCCGGTGAAGTGGTTGAGCGCCCTGCCTCGGTTGTGAAAGAGTTGATAGAAAACTCCCTTGACGCCTCCGCCAGCGAAGTCTTTGTGGAGATAGAGAAGGGTGGTAAAACCCTGATCAAAGTCACTGACAACGGTTACGGCATGAAGAAGGATGATGCCTTCCTTTGCCTCGAGCGTCACGCCACCAGCAAGGTCTCCAATGCCGAGGATCTCTTTGCTCTGCACACCATGGGTTTTCGTGGCGAGGCTCTCCCGGCTATCGCATCTGTTACCCGCTTACGTCTTACAACCCGCTCTGTTGATGACGAAACCGGCTGGCAGATTTACGCTGAAGGTGGCACAATCCGCCAGGCGGATGCCGTCGGTGTCACTCCCGGTACGATTGTTGAAGTTCGCAATCTTTTCTTCAACACGCCCGGACGACGTAAATTCCTGCGTAAAGATGAAACTGAGTTTGGTCACATTGCGGATGTCGTCTCAAGGTTGGCTTTGTCACGGCCGGATATTCATTTCCGTCTCTTGCATAATGGCCGCAATGTTCTTGAGGCGTATCGTCACAACCGCCTGGAAGAACGTGCGGCAGCCATGCTGGGGCGCAATGTTGCTGCAGATTTGCTGACGGTAGAGGCGGATTCCGGAAACGGCGAGATGCTGATCGGCCTTTTAGGAACTCCTGGTATCAGCCGCTCTTCAACAAACAATATTTATACATATATCAATGGTCGTTTTGTCCGTGACCGGGTTGTTCAACACGCCATTCTTGAAGCCTATCGGTCTTTACTGGAAAAGCGGCGTTATCCGATCGCAGTACTCTTTATCGACATGCCGCCTGAGTCCGTCGATGTTAACGTCCATCCAACCAAGCATGAGGTTCGCTTTCGCAATCAGCAGCAGGTGCATGATTTTATCGTAACTTCACTGCGTGACCGCTTGCAGCAGGTCTCTTTCGAACCTGCTCGCGTTTCTAGTGCATTTCAACCCTCGCCTTTTAGTCCCCCTCCCGTTACCTCTGCCCCGCAAACGCCAGAACAACGGGTTTATCGCGAGCGCGTGCAGGAATCGCTGGCAGCCTTTAACGAGAAAGTCGCTAGCGTACCGACGATTGCCGCGATTTCAACGGTTAAGGGCGAAATTGACGGTTGGTCGTCAGGCCGCCAGGAGACACAGTATCTACCTGAAGGTTGGCGCCTGATTGGACAGTACCTGAACAGTTATCTCTTGTGTCAGGCTGACGACGAGCTGGTTCTGATCGATCAGCACGCAGCCCATGAGCGTATCGGTTTTGAGAGGCTTCGCAAGCAGTTGGCATCTGATGGCATCGAGAGCCAGGCCTTGCTCTTTCCGATGGTTCTTGAGTTGGAACACCGTGAGGCGGCTGTTCTGGCAGAGCATCTGGACGATTTCGCTCGCTTCGGCTTTGAGGTGGAAGCCTTCGGAGGGCGATCTTTTACGGTGAAATCAGTGCCTGCCCTGGTTGCGGATGTCGATGTCGAACGTCTTGTCCGTGATCTGGCTGCTGAATTGAATGAGATCGGTCGTGCCGCTCAACTTGATGATGAGATAGAGCGTGTTCTGGCCGTCCTTGCCTGCCACAGTATGGTGCGCGCCAACCAGGCTCTATCCCAGAGTGAGATGCAACAATTGTTACATGATCTCGCCGCCATTGAGTTCGGCAGCTGCTGTCCACACGGGCGGCCGATTATGCATCGTCTGTCAAAACGCGAAGTTGAGAAGCTCTTCCATCGAGGCTAATGGTGTCGACTGAAATTGACAAGCGACCGGTGCTCCCTGTTATATGCGGACCGACAGCTGTGGGCAAAACGGCCCTCGCCCTGCAGTTGGCAGAGGCTTTTGACGGTGAGATCCTCTCTGCAGATTCCCGCCAGGTCTTTCGCCTCATGGATATCGGCACTGCAAAGCCGACTCTTGAGGAGCAGCAAAGGATCAAGCATCACCTGATCGATGTGGCCTGGCCGGATGAAGAATTTCACGCTG
>JAOUDB010000315.1 GCA_029859485.1 Desulfuromonadales bacterium
AAGGAGAAACCCAAAAAGCTGAGGGACTGTTTCAGTCGCTATCTTTTCTCCGCGCCTTCGCGCCTCCGCGTTGAATCAGCTTTTGGTTTAGCGTTAGCAACTACTCGTACCCGAATTCCTTCATCATACGCCCGGAAGAAGTCCAGTTCTTCTGTACCCGGACAAAAAGCTGAAGGTGAACCTTGACGCCCAGCATACGCTCAATCTCTTTACGAGCGCCCTGGCCGATCTGCCGAAGCATGGTGCCGCCCTTGCCTATCAGGATGCCCTTTTGCGAATCGCGCTCAACATTGATGACAGCGTCGATACCGACCATGTTCTTGACTGGGTTTTCCTGAAAGCGCTCGACCAGGATTGCCACACCATAGGGGACTTCATCCTTGGTGCGCATGAGAATCTGCTCACGAATCATTTCTGCGACGATAAAACGCTCCGGAACATCTGTGAGCTGGTCTTCAGGGTAGTAGCGCGGTCCCTCAGGCAGCAGCTGCGGGATTTCATTCATCAAGGCCTCAACGCCGTCCCCTTTCAAAGCAGAGATCGGTACGATCGAAGCAAATGGACAGATTTTGCTGTAAGCCGCAATCAAGGGGAGTAACTTATCCTTGGGCATCGTATCGATCTTATTGATAACGAGCAGCACCGGCCGTGTACTTTTTTCCAGCAACTTGGGAATCATGGGGTCGGTATCAACGGGGCGGTCAGCCTCGACCAGCCAGAGCACCACGTCTACATCGAGGGCTGCTGAACGAGCCTGATCGACCATGTAGCGATTCAGCGGCGAATGTGCCTCATGAATACCTGGCGTATCGACGAAGAGAACCTGGGCATTTTCAAGGTTCTGGATACCGAGGATACGATTGCGTGTCGTCTGGGGTTTTGGCGACGTGATCGCAATCTTCTGACCGACGATATGATTCAACAGCGTTGATTTGCCAACATTAGGACGACCGATAATAGCGACAAAACCGGAATGAAATTTTTCTTCTGCAGCCATTAGTGGCCTCCCTGGACGTTATGATCGAACAATTGCAAGTCGACGTCAGACGTCCTCAATGATTCTCGTGCGACGCTTTGATCAGCGCTAATAATTATATTCGGGTTGCTCTGTTTGAGCCATTCACGATTTTCACAGCGATGGCCAAGCGCATCGCTCAGGTCTGAAGGGTTAACGGTAAGATTATTACCATGCTTACCAGCATGGCTGAGCGCACGTCGCCATAACCGGGAACGAACCAGTTGCCCGAAAGCCGGATGATATGGGCCGTCGAGTAAATTCTCCTCCAGTTGCGGATCACTCTGCAACCCCAGGCGGATAATCGGCACACCATGTTTTCGGCAGAGCAGCAGCATATCGGCACAAAGGTCTATCGCCCGGTCCAGAGGCCAGGGCGTAAAGTCACCAGCTCTCCAGAGTTCGGCCAGTTCCGTGCCTTCAACAACAACTGTCGGGTAGATGCGCAAAAATGATGGTTTCAGATCAATGGCCTGCTGCAACGATCGCATGGCTTCTTCACCATCACCTCCGGGCAAGCCGGGCATCAACTGAACACCGACCCGGAAGCCTGCAGCCTGGCAGGCCTGAACCGAGCTAAAGTTATCTACAGCGGTATGCCCACGCCCGGAATTCGCCAGAACTGCGTCGTTAAAGCTCTGGCAGCCGATTTCGACAGTTGTGACACCTGCGTCACTCAGCCGCGACAAAGTCCTGGCATCGAGAGCGTCTGGCCGGGTGGAAATCCGTATCCCGGAAACCCGGCCGGAGGCAATAGGACAGGTGGCCGTGTCCAGATAAAGAGTCTGCTGCTCTTCTGATAAAGAGGTAAAGGTGCCGCCATAAAAGGCTATCTCACCGTCACCTTGCTCCGGCAATACCGTTTCAAGCCAAGCGACAACAGTTTCGGCAAGGGGGATATCAGCGTGGCTGGTCGAACGGTCCTGGGCACAGAAGAGACAACGGTGTGGACACCCCGCATGGGGAATAAAAACTGGGTAAATTTTCACGTTTCTTCACTCAGTGCAACCAATGCCAACTCAGCGGCAGCCTGTTCAGCGCTCTTTTTGGTGCGCCCCTGCCCTGAGCTGATGACAGTATCGTCAAGGATCACTTCAACAAGGAAAATACGTTCATGGTCTGGCCCAAAAGCATCTGCCACCTTATAAAGAGGCAAGGCACGTTGCGAAGCCTGCAACATCTCTTGGAGGCGACTTTTAAAATCCTGACCTTCAACTTTCGAGGCTTCTTCCAGCATCGGCACAAAAAGCGGCAACACGACAGCTTTGGCCGCATCAAAGCCGCCATCGGTAAAGACAGCTCCGATCAGGGCCTCAACGGCATCTGCCAGCAAACTCGATTTTTCACGCCCTCCGCTGCGTTCCTCACCCTTACCCAGGAGCATGGCAGAGCCTATATCGAGAGAAGATGCAATACGTGCCAAACCAGGCATGGAAACAACTTCGGCCCTGATGCGCGTCAGTTGACCTTCCGGAGCCTCCGGGAGCGTGGCCATCAGATACTCGCTGGTGACCAGGTCAAGGACTGCGTCGCCGAGGAATTCAAGCCGTTCGTTGTCCGGCAGGTTTTCTACTTGGTATTCATTGGCAAAAGATCGGTGCGTAAGCGCTTCGGTGAGCAGAGCTTTGTCCTGAAAAGAGTGCCCCAGGGACGCTTCCAGTTTCGGCCAATACTTTTGTACTTCGCTGACAAACACCTTCATTCCAAACTCACTCGATCAGTTTTTTATCGTGATTAATTCACCGCAACAGGGAGTATAAGACGACACCGTTATCACGGCTTTCCTCAACGCTAAAGAGCGGCTGTGATTCAAACAGCTTAAAAGCGAGACATACTACACTAACTACCTGTATATATCAATTGCGCCTGACCACAAATCACTATACTATAACGATTCTTTTTAAATCTTCGCAGCAATGTCTCTAATTTCAAGCTAAGTAGCTGTTTTATGTCTTTTTTTATAACTTTTGAAGGGATCGAAGGAAGCGGCAAAACAACCCAGTTGCGCCACCTTCACAAGCACCTTCAGGATCTGGGCTATCAGACGGTCGTCACCAGGGAGCCGGGAGGCTGCAGCATCTCTGACACCATCCGTGCCCTGCTCCTCGATCCGGAGAGCTTCAATATGGCCTCGCGCACGGAGCTACTGCTCTACAGTGCGGCACGTGCCCAGCATGTCGATGAATGCATACAGCCTGCATTGAAGGAAGGTAAAGTTGTCCTCTGCGACCGCTTTGCCGATGCCACCACCGTTTACCAGGGCGCCGGTCGTGGTCTTGACATGAAACAACTGGAAGCGATCAACAACTTCGCAACCAATGGCTTGACTCCCGACTTGACGCTGCTGCTCGATTATCCCGTAGAAGAAGGCTTGCAGCGCGCCAGGAGTCGTAACTGCTCCGAGAGTATGGAGGCAGAAGGCCGCTTTGAGCTTGAAGCCCTCACCTTTCACCGTCGCATCCGCGAAGGGTATCTCGAATTGGCAAACAAAGAAGAGCGTTTTCATGTGATTGACGCCCTTGGCGATGTGATCAATGTGTCCAAACGCATAAGAGCTGTCGTAGATCGTTTTCTTGCCATCAGGAGTTCCGCATGACTTTCGACCAGATTCTCGGCCACGAACGCCAGAAGGAGATCCTGAACCGGGCCCTGGCAAGCGACCGACTGGCCCACGCCTACCTCTTTGCCGGCCCGGACGGTATCGGCAAACGTCTCATGGCAATGGCCCTGGTACGTGCCATCGTCTGCGAGGAACAGCGTGGCTGCGGCAACTGTCTCGCTTGTCGCAAAATAGATCACCAGAACCATCCCGACCTGCACATTCTTGAAGCTGACGGCAAGGCAATCAAGATTGAGCAGATTCGTGCCTTTCAAAGAGAACTGAACTTCAAACCCCTGGAAGCACCGCGAAAAATCTGTCTAATCGAACAGGCGGATACCATGACCGTCGGTGCAGCAAACGCCTTGCTCAAAACCCTGGAAGAGCCCCGTGGGGACACCTTATTAGTCCTGCTGAGTTCACAACCAAACCGACTTCTTGAAACGATCCGTTCTCGCTGCCAACCCTTACCCTTCAACCGCCACCCGAATAGCCGGATCCAGGCGGAGCTGGAGGCACAATTGGGCATCACGTCGGAAGAATCCCACGTTCTTGCCGCCCTTTC
>JAOUDB010000026.1 GCA_029859485.1 Desulfuromonadales bacterium
ACTTTTCACGGCGACAACTGGCTCGGCTCTCGCTTCGGGGTTGGCAAAGACTATCGCCACAAGTTGCGAAAAAGAGTTACAAGGGTTCTGTAAAGACGTCACACCGGGAGAAGGACGCATACTGGCTTGTCTCTATGCACATCAGGGCAAACTCTCCGGACAATGCGAATATGCACTTTACGATGTCGCCGCACGATTGGAGCGCGCGGTTGCGGCCTGACATATGTTGCCAACGAATGTTCTGACGACATCATGAAAGTTTGCAAAGGCGTTCGTGTCGGTGAAGGGAAAGTCCTAGAATGTCTTGAAAAGAATGAAAAAGATGTGTCTGATCGATGTAATCAGGCGATTAAAGACGACGTGAGAAAATAAACATCGGATGTAAAAAAGTTAAAACGACATACTGGCCTGCCATTCTTTAAGGATGGCAGGCCAATCCAATCCATAGTCCTGATAAACATCAGCAATAGCATCCTGCCAGGGTTTCCGCCTACCGATACTTTCGAGCAATTCAGGTATCTTGTGCCAACCATAGCGATCGACCATAAAGCTGACCAGAGAATAGGATTGTTCGTAGGCGAGCAGGACTTTGTCAGCAGGGAGACTGGAGAAAGGTTTGGCCAGGGCATCCCAGCCAAGGGGATTATCGCTTTGCATGGCCATTTTCAAATGATGTGCGGGCGGCGAATAGAGTCTCCGGCCGGCTATTTCCGCAAGGCCCTCGTTGAGCCAGACCGGCGCACGGCGACCTGCCATAAAGTGCACAAGCACGTGCATATACTCATGGTAAAGAACGGCTGCGAGTTGATCAGACATCCTTTGCATCCCGCCGAGCGGTAAACGAATTTTACCGTCATAGACGCCACCGGCCCAATCGGGAGAGTTTGTCACAGCAGAGAAATCTCTTTTCAGGTAGAGCAGAACCGGCACCTTGATGTCAGGGAAATAAGCCAATTCAGAACCCAGTTCTGTATAGGCATCTTCAAGGGTCTCCAGAATTCTGGGAGCGAGCTCTGCAACTTGCTTACCGTCAACGAAAGAGAGTTGGAAATGACCACGACTCTCCTGCCCCATCTCCTGCTCAATCTGCCACTCACGCTGCACTTTGTTCAGAAGCTTATCAACCTCATCGCCGCCACCGAGCGAAACCGCCTCCGTCAGAGCATCCACCGCCTCTGTCATACGGCCGTCAGCGTAATAAGCCTGACCAAGCAGATGATAAAGGCTTGCGTTCTGAGAATTAACGCCGACAGCCTGATCAAGGAGTGAAACCGCTTCCCCGTAACGGCCCTGCTTTAAACGCACCATCGCCTCGCCCTGCCAGAGACGAATATCCTCGTCATTATAGCGACGTCCTTCCTGAAACGATTCGCCGGACGCCGTCAAGTCGGCAGAGGCCAGCAATTGATGCCCGCGTCCCAGGTAGGCGACGGCAAGGAGCTTGTCAAGTTGCCCTGGATTAGCCACGCGTCCCTGTAGATCACGCAGAAGCTCAATCGCCTGCAGGTAATCTTGTGCATCCAGGAGTTTGACGACCTGCTGGAGGTGGTCATCTGGTGAAGCAGAACTCGACATAGGGAAAGAGAAGGAGACAAGCAGAAGAAGCACAAGAGTTGAGAAAAGCTTTCGCAAGCACAACATAGCCGAAATGCACGGGTAACAAATTAAAGATAAACCGAACATCAGGGGCGACAACCCTTCTGGAGAATCGCCTGCATCTCCCCATGGATCAATCGGTTACTGGCCATGCATTCCTGTGATTCGAGAGTCATGGGAAGTCCATCGAAATTGCTGACCAAACCACCAGCCTCTTCGATCAGCAGAATCCCGGCAGCAAGGTCCCAGGGTTTAAGCTTCAGCTCCCAAAAACCATCGAACCGGCCGGCTGCAACGCTGGCCAGATCAAGGCTGGCCGCACCCGGACGGCGACACGCCTGGGCCTCTTTCTGGAAGCGGGTAAAGTAATCGTAATTATTCGCCTTGCACTTCTTATGATCGTAAGAAAAACCGGTTGCCAGCAGAGAATGTTCGAGAATTTCGATCGTTGAGACCTTCAGACGACGCTCATTAAGGAACGCACCACTGCCGCGCTCTGCAAAATAGAAATCGCCGACATAAGGGTTATAAACCACACCGAGTTTGAGGCGGCCTTTAACTTCCAGGGCAATCGATACGGCAAACCATGGAAAACCGTGAGCATAGTTGGTGGTACCATCGAGAGGATCGATAATCCAGCGATAATCAGAACCGGTCTCGGTGTAGTCACTCTCCTCGGCGAGGAAATCGTGATCGGGATATCGCTCACGTATCAGCTTAATAATAAGGGCTTCTGCCTGCCGATCGGCCTCGGTGACCAGATCATACTTGCCCTTGAATTCTACCCGGAGACCGCTCTCGAATTTGTCCATGAGAAGCTTGCCTGCTTCAAATGCGGCTTTTATGATCAGAGTTTTCATCAATTGTTTCCTTGCTCGGAACTCAGCATCTGCGAGGGGTCAGAATCGTAACTGATCAAGCCTTCCTCCTCACACCAGAGCCGGGTCACCCCGATCACGGCAAGAGGAATGCAGAGCAACTGGAAAAAGGGAATGGCCAGAATCGCCATCACCCCGCAGGAGAACCCGAGCATGAGAAATTTACGCGAAAAAATGTAACTTTTCTGTTCCCGGAAGAACTGGCGTTTACGCACCAGCACAAAGCCCAGATATTCGAAGCTGAGGAAAAACAGGGTCAGGCTGATTGCCAGCACAGTATAGATTGTATTGCCCACACCAGGGAGCAAGTTCAGAGGTAGGATCAAAACCATGACGACCACGAAGATCCACATCTTTTTTGCTTCCAGCAGGATCGTACTCAGAGCATCTCGAAAGAAGCGTCCGAGAGCAAAAGACTCGTCGTTGAGATTGCCGCTCAAGACCTCTTCAGTTCGTTCCGAAAGCAGGTCGTTAAAGGGCGAAGCCAGCAGGTTGCCGACCACCGTAAAGCTGAAAAAAACTAGCACGGCCGTCAACAAAACAGCAACCACCCAAAGGAACCAGTAAAGGACAGACCAGTACCAGGCTTCACCCTGGGGGATATACTCCACAACCGTCGAACCGAAAAAATCAAGGCCCAGATAGACCGCTGCCGAGAAGACGATGGCGTTGATCAGGAATGGGATCAGAATATATTGAATCAGTCGGGGATTACTGCGCAAGATTCTGACACTGCGAAAGGGCGCAAAGAACCCCCGGGTAAAGTTAACAACAAAGTTCCTTCTTGTCTGCGCAGTCATAATTTCTCCTCGAACTAAACCAAATATATAGCCTCTAAAATATCACATCTGCCCACTCTCGGCCAACGACCGCAAGAGATTTAAAACAACCTCCCCCTCATGAATCAACTCAACCTGCCTATTTAAAAGGCCGCTCTTGCCTGCCAATTAGGCACAAATGTATCGCACGCTTAGAAAAAAAATCATAACTATCTGTTTTTACTCAATTCAAGAACGGCACAGGTATTGAATTATGCAGTGGAGCACAGCTTGGACAATGGTGTCTGCAGCTGGTAGCACAAGACGAGGAGGTCTTCTTTCATGGATTCAGCAGTCCAAGCTCTTACCAATTCCGGCGATGTTCTATTTTTAATGCTCGGTGCTGTCATGGTTTTTGCCATGCATGCTGGCTTTGCATTTCTCGAAGTCGGTACTGTCCGGAAGAAAAGTCAGACCAATGCTCTGGTGAAGATCCTTACTGACTGGTCTGTCTCCACCGTCGTCTACTTCCTGATCGGCTACCCGATCGCCTACGGTATTCATTTCTTCATGACAGCAGAGAGCTTGCTCGGCACCAACCAGGGTTACGAACTGGTCCGCTTCTTCTTTCTGCTCTGTTTCGCAGCCTGCATCCCGGCAATCATCTCCGGTGGCATAGCCGAGAGGGCACGTTTCTGGCCCCAGGTTCTTGCCGGAGCTGTCTTTGCGGGGCTCACCTACCCTTTCTTTGAATCGTTGATCTGGGGTCAAAACAGCTCCGGCCTGCAAGCCTGGTTTGAAGGGACTTTCGGTGCCCCTTTCCACGACTTTGCCGGCAGCGTTGTGGTGCATTCCATGGGCGGTTGGCTGGCTCTCCCTGCCGTCCTGCTGCTTGGCCCCCGGATGGGTCGCTGGGTTCGCGGCAAGAGTCATGCGATTCCGGTCAGCAACATTCCTTTTCTCGCACTAGGCAGCTGGATCCTGGCCATCGGCTGGTTCGGTTTTAATGTTATGAGCGCCCAGAGCCTGAACGGCATTTCCGGCCTGGTCGCGGTCAACTCGCTGATGGCAATGGTCGGTGGTGTCATCTTCGCCGTCGTCGCCACCAAGTGTGACCCCGGCTTCGCCCACAACGGCGCCCTCGCCGGCCTGATCGCCATCTGCGCAGGATCTGACCTGGTCCACCCTTTCGCAGCTTTCCTGATTGGCGGTATTGCTGCCCTGATTTTTGTCTACGGTTTCGTCTGGGAACAGGAAAAACTTAAAATTGATGATGTCCTGGGCGTCTGGCCGTTGCATGGCATCGTCGGCACTTGGGGCGGAGTCGCTGCCGGCATCTTTGGCTACACAAGCCTCGGCGGCCTCGGTGGGGTCTCTTTCATGTCGCAGCTGGCCGGAAGTCTGCTAGCCATCGCATATGCGCTGGTCACAGGCGTTGTCGTCTATGGCGTCATTATGAAAGTCTTCGGCTTTCGTCTTGATGAAGAGCAGGAGTTCAATGGCTCCGACATCTCTATCCACAAGATCGGTGCCTATCCTGAAGACAGCGTCAGATAATATTTTTAAAGCTTTGAGTTACAAACGGCCACCGGGAAATCCCGGTGGCCGTTTTTTTTAAGGGGCTGGCAACACATGTGTGAGAGCGTGTATTTCTCCCCTAAATAAACATCGTCGCATCAAGGCTGGGTACATGCCCCAAAAATGATAAAACCAGCCTTCTCTCTGGATGCCGAGAAAATCATCCGGCCATCATCCTCATCGATCGACATGGTCCAACCAACCGCATCGTCCTCCCCTTCAAAGCCATGTTCCGCCCCCTGCAGAAGAAGCTTGCCATCAATATGAGTCACCATCTGAATCTTTGTCACGCGTGAGTCATCTTCTGCTTGAGGAACACGGATCGTTTTATCTGCAACATCAACTTTGACAAAATAAGGCAGGTTGACACTGGACGCTTCGCCGTTGATGCACTCACGATCATAACTACACTCGACGACATCGATAATAGAACACAAGAGGGGTTCAGAACCATCCAGGCTTGAGGCAAACGCGTAGGAGGCCAGGAGCGAAAATGAACAGATCATCAAAGTAAACAACTTGAGGGTTTTCATCATATTTCTCTCCTTAGGTTATCTAACAGAATAGCCACGGCCTTCCATACATGCCGCATAAGCCCTATTGTAACTGGTACGCCCCTGTGCGTACTGGTTGACCTGCTGCTGCTCCCAGTTTTTACGTTGCTGTTCCTCTTGCCTCACCTGATCGTTGCGGCGCATGCCCCCAACCAGGGCACCTGTAGCTGCGCCAGCCTTAAGTCCCGTCCTTGTGTCACTCTTCGAATTACCGGCTATTGCGCCAACAGCTCCCCCAAGCAGCGTCCCACGCACAGCTCCGCTTGCAACGCCACCCTTTGGAGCTTCTTTGGCTGGCGGTGGCTCAGATGTTGTCGGCAAAGCCATAGGATCAAATCCGCTCTGATTTTTCGACCAAGTGTAGCACTGAAATTTGTCCTGTTCCATCTGTTCATTACTCTGGCCCTGGCTGGGGTAGATGACCATCTCCTGAGCCAGAGCTGAACCAGACAGGAGCAGAAGTGTCGCAACAGCATAGATAGCGATCTGTTTCATATTCATTGTTGTCTCCTTTCAATTATGTGTCTGTTTGGCCTTTTATGACTTCCATTAAGATCAGGACACCGTCCGTGCACCGATCCAGCGCCACAAGCTCAGGCTGGTCACCACCGAATCCGGCCTTGAAAGCCCTGTCTCATTTCAATTCGGCTGAGAACTGAGTTAACTCAAAACCATATTAGTAAATCCGCCCCTTGCTTGCCAGCCTAAGCTTTTGTTGCCAAGTAAAGGGTCAGATAAGACTTTTTTCTTTAAATCTTTTGCCACCTGCTCCACATAACTCTGCATCATTGCATCAATGCTTCCTTCCATGGCAGTTTCAAGTTACGCCGACCAGATCAACTATTCGGTTCTCAAGTCGTACATAACAGACTCTACGGTGAGGATAATGAATTCGTTTTCTGATGGAGACGTATAAAAGACATCATGCCTGCGACCATAATAACTCCCCCAGCTTTTGTAATAGGGAGGGCGGGCGTAACGTCCTCGGCCTCCGTAGTATGGCCCCGGAACATATCCGGAATATCCGCCATGTGTGATCACGGTTTCCTTGCGTTGACCGATCAGCCTTGTCAACAGGACTGAGTCACAACCCTTTTCTGCCATTTTTTGAGCAAGGGTCTGTTTGTCGACTTCCGAACTGTTCAAAATATCTCTATAGCTGGACTCTGTTGACACACCCATACTGAAAAGATGGTTACTGAAAGAGTCTTCGAAAACCCTCCGGTTCATCTCGTCCCTGGCAATGCCGGCCAGGTAGATTTTGTTGACCTCACCCTGAAATCAGGATTTGTCCAGGAACCGGTGATATCGGTACTGGAGCATGCAACCAGTAAAGAAACAGTACAGATCAGGCCCAGAATTTGTACGACCTCTGTTATCTTTGTACTTCCAACCTTTATCGTCGTCGAAAAAACCTCATTTTGCAAAATAGTCCTGCCAGCCTTACTGACAAGAGAACCTGGATTCTGAGAATCTATTCAGGTATGGCGTTAAGCTGGATCAAGGCATCAAAGGCAGAGGACCTTTGCTTGGCGAATTGACCGAACCAATCATCATAAATTTTCAGGATTTTTTTGGAGCGGTACAGGTCTGAAATCACGCGATCGGCGACAAGTCTGAAATCCGCATCATTTCTTCTTAAAGCCAGGGCTAAAGGTTCATACGAAAAGAGGTCGGGCAGTATCGAATAACTTTTTGGATGTCCTGAGATCAAGGCCATGCCGATGAGCACAACCTGATCAGCAGCAAAGGCATCAATGTCACCTTTATCGAGGGCCTTGAGAGCGTCCTCCTTGGATTTGACGAAGACAATATCTGCTTTCACCTCTGCATCGGTGAGGAGTTTTTCCAAAGCTGTCGCAGTGGTTGTGCCTTTGGAGACACCTATTTTCTTGCCTTCAAAATTATTCCTGATTTTCGTTTCCTTCAAGGCCATGAAGGACGCGCCCGTCACGAAGGTCAGTTGGGTAAAATCAACAATCTCTCCACGGGAAATGGTTTTCGTCGTCGCTCCGCATAAGAGGTCAATCTTGTTGTCTTCCAGGGCAGTAAAGCGGTCTTCTGCGGTCACCGGCACGTAATGGCTTTTCACCGCGACACCGAGAATCTTTTCTACCTCGCGGACAACTTCAGCACAGAGGTCGATGGAGTAACCGACGGGTAAGCCGTCCTTGCCGAGAAAAGACATGGGCGGCATCGTCTGTCGATACCCAATTCTTATTTCCCTGGATTTTTCAATTTGTTGGAGAGTTCCAGTTAATTCATGCGCGGAGAGAGGATTAGAGAAAGAAGTAATGATTAAAGCAATGAAAAGAATACATCTCATGGTGATTTCTGCCTCCTTAAGAGCTCTTTGTATTAGATGGACCATTGAATAATCTCGTGGTTTTCGCTAAACACCTGGAATTAGGCCATTAAAAAAGACGATTTTAAAGGGTCATCAAAAAAGTTCCCGCAAACGTCAGCAACACGTTGGCAAACGTATAGGTTCCGGCGTAACCGAGACCCGGGAGCTGACTTTTGGCGGCCTCGTTGACAACGCTGAGAGATGGAGTACTTGTCATAGCTCCAGTGATGCTGCCAAGCAGGAGGGCCGGATTCATTTTTAGAACCTTGCGGCCAAACAGGTAGCCGGCCATGACCGGTGACAAGGTTAGAACCACACCACAGAGGAATAGGCTCGGTCCAACGGATGTTAAAGCATCTTCCATTCCTCCTCCAGCTTTAAGTCCAACACTGGCCATGAACATCATCAAGCCCAGCTCCATCAACAGGTAACGCGCCGCAGCAGGGAGTCGGCCAAATGTTGGATGGACAGATCGTAAATAACCAATCAATATTCCGGCCAGTAACAAGCCTCCCGCACCACCTAAGCCAATTGACAGGTTACCAACCTTGACCAGGATCACCCCGAGGACAATACCAAGGACAATCCCAAAAGAGAAAGTCATCAGATCGGTCTCTTCGACCTCAGCATCGATATGGCCAACCTGGCCAGCCAGAATGCGGATGCGGTCCTCTTCGCCGGTGACATGCAGCCGATCTCCCTTATTGATCAGGAGATTGTCGTCATAAGGCAAATCAATTGCCGCCCTGGTTATTCCAGAAATGAAGCAGCCATAGCGATCAGTGATCTCCAACTGTCCGAAAGGCTTACCGACTACGGCTGGATTAATGGCAACCAGCTCGTAAGTTTTAATGTTGTAGTCAAGAAGTTCGGCATCAAGAACCTCGCGATGTTTGCGCTCATTCTGGAGCCTCTGATGATCTTCCAAACTGGCAATAATGGATGCGACATCCCCTTCCTCGACGACAAAGTCAGGTGTCGGTTCAAAGAGCTTTTTGCCACGCCGGATCTGCAAAATTTTCCCGGAGATCAGAACGTCCTGCTTTAACTGGGCAAGGGTTTTACCTACAGCGCTGTTCTTGGCTTGGTAAGCACGGATAATCGGAAGTTTGTCCATGCGGCTTTTTTTCCTGCCGTTGCCAGAAGCCAACCCTCTCTCCTTAGCAAGATCTTTGGCCGATTGGGGGAGGTCAAGTCTGATCAACTGCGGAAAATAGCGAATGAAAACAATCATTCCTACCGTGCCGAAGATATAGGTAATGGCATAGGCGATACTGATATTGCTGGCTGCTGTTTCTGCAGTCATTCCTTCCGGGAGATGAACCAGGCCACTAACGATAGCATCCTGAGCACCGGCAAGAGTTGGTGTACTAGTGAGACTGCCGGCCAACATACCGGCAGTCATGCCATAATCGAAGTTGAGCCAACTCGAAAAAGACAATGCGAGGGCAACGCTAAAAACGGCAACAAAAACCGAAAGAGCGATGTATTTCGGGCCGTCCTGAAGGAAAGCGCTGAAAAAACGCGGGCCGGCCTGCAAACCGACCGAAAAGATAAATAGTGAGAAACCAAATGTCGCAGCGCCCGAGACATCAGGAAAACCAAAGTGACCAAACAACATGCCGGCGAGAAGGACTCCAGTAGTATTACCAGCGGAAATGCCACCAATTTTTAGATTGCCAATCAGGTAGCCGATGCCAATAACCAAGAATAACAGCAATGTGACATTCTTATGTGCAAGGTCGAATAGATCTAATTCCATGAAAGTCTGCTCCAGCGCTGGGTAATCTTGTGGTCAAGTATTTACAACCACAGTCCTTTTCCCAAAAAATCGCTCTATCTATAAATACTCACGAACCTGCACATACCACGACACAGCTAAGTATACTCGGCAATATGTTGAGGTCAAAAAAAGGGATGTCTTAATGGAATGACTTAAGGGATGCGGACCACGGCATAATCCTGCATCTGGTAACCGACCACTGAAACGAAACCGTTATCCACGCGATCAATCTCCGGCATGATCATGGCCTTTTCTACACCCAAAACCTTGGCCGCATAAAGGCAGACCTCCAAGGTTACGCCATCTTCCTTCATCTGCCGGAGTGTTGCCTGGAATTTTTCCACCTCGGCCCACTCGGCGCTGTTGAAGGGTGACCGATCAGATGAAAGCAGCTTCACCACGGGCCCATGAAAGACGATGACAACATTAGGTGTTCCGGAAAGTGCCTTGACTTCATCCGCCTCGTAGGCATTTTTCACGGCCCAAAAAACGAGATTGGCAATCTTGGGGTTTCCCTGGCTCACTTCGAAAACCGCGTCGTAGTTCTTGACGCCCTTCAACGCGTTGTCGTACCCCCCCGCTAAGGCGGATGTCGACAAGGTCGTGGCGAAAACGACCGTAAAAAACAAACATGTAATTAGCTGGGTTATGTTGTAGTTTCTAGTGCTCATAACGGATCTCCTTAGTAACTGTGACAAGCCTTTGTTTTGCGCAATCGAACTCTGAGTCCTATCGAGATTGCCAACAAAAAAGCCGAACTCACCAAAAGTATTTGTCTTTCGGTAGCTCGGCTATCTTTATTAAGTGATTGAAGAGAAGACCCGTGGCTTTCCGCCCCTGTCTTACTGACTGGTTTGGCTTTCTCGATGACCTGGAAATAATTTTAGCGCCAATAGATAACTTGTCAAGTCATCTATTGGTCACGCCTTACAAACCTGGTTACGACCACCTTTTTTGGCTTTATAGAGAGCCTGATCAGCGGCCTTGATCAGCTGCTCGGGAGTCGTGTTTTTATCATCACGTGTCGCCACTCCAATACTCACGGTCACCTGCAACTTGCCTTTTCCTGAATCTTTACTCTTTTGGTCTTCAGGTTTCTGTTTTGGTCTTTTACGGCCTCTCAACACAAAACCAGCCCTGGAGATTGTCTCACGCATTTCTTCGAGGTGCGGCAAGGCACGCTCCAGATCCTTGTTCGGGAAGATCACAGCAAACTCCTCGCCACCATAACGATACGCCCTTCCGCCTCCGGAGACCCGCCGCAGGCAGGTCGCTACCATCCGCAGGACCTGATCACCCACGTCATGACCATGGTTATCATTCACCTTCTTGAAGTGGTCCACATCGACCATGGCCAGGGTATAGCGACGCCCCACCTTGAGCAGGAACTCGTTCATCGCCCGACGCGCAGGGAGGCCGGTCAATTCATCGTTGAAGGCCATCTTGAAGCTGCTCTCGATCAAGGCAACCGTCAGCAGGAAGATCGCAACGCCCCCCCAGAAAGCAAAATCCTGCGGCCAACAGAAACCGGCAATAGTCGCAGCTAGAGCCCAGCAGAAACTGGATTCGAGGGCCTCGATTTTCTTGCAGAAGCGAACCAGTAACGCGAGGAGACTAAACAGGGCAATAAAAAGAGATACCTGAGAGAGAGGAAGCTGGTTAAGAAAAGAACTCTCAATGAGATGAAGGCCCAACCAGGCCATCACCTCTTCTGCCTGCGTGAAATATAGCCACAAAACGCAACCGAGTTGCAGCAAAAGGATAACCAACCGCAGCAGGCCATGTATTGTAAACAGGCCACGCTCCGACCACCAGCTAAAGAGCGCCAGGTTCAACGGCACCAGAACCGGAGCAACCAGAAGAACGTACTCGCGCGCAAAAGGAACTGTCAGAGCTAAAGCGCGCTCAACGAGAATCAGGAGTGCAATCGCCCAGAGCACACGGGTGCGGTTAAAACGCCAACCAAGGAAAAGCCCGGCAACCACTGCCAGGTAAGGAAACATCTTAAGCGGAGGGAGCCATGCGGATGGAACAGAGGCCTTAAGCTGCAGATAAACGGCTGCAGAAAATAGTGCCCCGGGGACAATCAGGAGTAGAAGAGCTCTCAATAACTGCATGGTAAGTGAACGACATCTCCATAGGATAAAAATGCATGGTAATTTAACACGACAAGGTTTTCACTACCAGCACAAGAGAAAGCCGGCACGTTGAACCAGTCACCAACCTCCCTTTTACACATAATTTTTACAACCCCTAAATTATAGGCAGCATAATTAAGCATAATGGTAATATGTCTAAACATGACCATATCATTTGGTTGCATCTACTAGCTGAGGATTCCTAAAGAACCAGGAGGCTTCTCATGAATTCAAAGAATATTTATTTTTCAAACCATCGTGGCGAGAGACTCGCGGCCACACTTGACCTCCCCGAAGACGAATCACCCATTAGTTACGCCCTGTTTGCCCATTGCTTTACCTGTACTAAAAGCATCAAAGCAGCCGTCAATATTGCGGCAGCGCTCAATCGCGAAAAGATTGCCGTACTGCGATTCGATTTCACGGGCCTTGGGCAAAGCGAAGGAACCTTTGCTGACACCAATTTCTCAACCAACGTTGCAGACCTGATTTTAGCTTCAGAATACCTGGCCAGAGAGTTTCAGCCGCCACAAATTATCATCGGCCATTCTCTCGGAGGAGCAGCAGTCATTCAAGCGGCAGAGAAAATCCCTTCGTTGCGTGCAGTTGTCACGATCGCCGCCCCACATGACCCCGGACATGTCGCCCATCATTTTGAAAATATGCGACAGCAGATTAAAGAGCACGGTTCTGCAGAAGTTATTCTTGCCGGTCGAAAATTCACCATCAAAAGACAATTTTTGGAAGACCTTGAAATGCAGAAGCTCGACACGCACATCAAATCGCTTAAAACCGCATTGATGGTGATGCACTCAGCAAGGGACACAACGGTCAGTATAGAAAATGCCGCGAACATCTACAAAGCGGCAAAGCACCCCAAAAGTTTTATCAGCCTCGATGATGCCGATCATCTCCTTCTGAAAGAGGAGGATTCTTTATATGTCGGCAAGATGATAGCGGCATGGAGCCATCGATATATTGACACCCCGGTGCAGGAAGAAAATGAAAAAATCAACGTTGATAACCGGGTGACTACGAGCACGGGAAACGAAGATTTTTTTACAGAAGTATTTGCAAACGGTCATGCCATGATTGCGGATGAGCCTGTCAAATATGGCGGCACAGATCGCGGGCCAACGCCTTACGATTATTTGTTGGCAGGACTTGGCGCTTGCACCAGCATGACTTTGCAAATGTATGCTCGAAGAAAAAACCTGCCATTAGAAAAAGCTGTGGTCCGTATGACACATGAGAAAGTTCACGCGGAGGACTGCGACCACTGTGAAAGTTCGGAGGGTAAAATCGATCGCGTGGAACGTGAGATAGAACTATTGGGTGAACTCAATGACGAACAGCGACAACGCCTGCTTGAAATCGCCGAACGTTGTCCTGTACACAAGACATTGCATAGCGAAGTCGACATTATTTCAAAGCTGAAGACCTGACGGGAGAATCAAGCCATTCTGAAGCTAATAATGCGAAACAAATGCCTCGCAGTTAGGTCAGAGATATCAGTGAACAAAAAAACTAGGCCACCCAACATCTTTCACCACAGAGTCACACAGAGAGCACGGAAACAAACAAAGACTCTCTATGCTTTCTCTGAGTCCTCTGTGACCCGAGTGAGAGAAGCGAGCGGGTGGTAAAGATGTTGACTCTCTTAACGAAGCAAGCTTCGTGGGATAAGACCCAATTTTTTATTGAACACATATTTCGAGGTTACTAGTTATCCAATGAACTACCTCGTAGCTTGCTGCGAGGTATCAATAGCCTCCAACCTTTGTGAAATCACGCAGCAAGCTACGGGGAATTAGACCCACTCTTATGATTAAATATTAACTAAGGAAAATATTTACGCCTCTGCCCTATGGACATTTCCCTGACAGGTGTTATGAATAAAGAATCATCACTCTGCTGCCTTTTGTAGGTCCCTCCTTTTTTAGGCGCGGAGACTTCGCCCTGCCGCCCCCCCCTGCTGGCAGGGCTTTTTTTGAAAAACTCATCAGCGTATTGCAACACCAAGATAAAGACACGAAGTAAAGCATACGCAACAGGTAAAATTGAGACATGCAGAAGCTTACAGTCACGCAAGTTTTCTTAGCCTTTCTGAAGCTTGGCCTGACGTCTTTCGGCGGACCGGTTGCTCATCTTGGATATTTCCGTAATGAATTCGTCGAAAGAAGATGCGTCATGCAGGATGCAGCCTACGCCGATCTTGTTTCCCTCTGTCAATTTCTTCCCGGACCAGCCAGCAGTCAGATCGGCATTGGCATCGGCATCACCCAGGCGGGCCTGCGTGGTGGCATCGCCGCTTGGGTTGGGTTCACCCTGCCCTCAGCCATCGCCTTGATTCTTTTTGCTTATGGAATCGCCGCACTCGATGAATCTGTGGTTCAAACAGGTTGGCTGCACGGCTTGAAAGTCGCAGCCGTTGCCGTAGTCGCACAGGCCATACTGGGTATGAGCAGGATGTTGTGCCCCGATTGGCCGAGGAGAAGCGTTGCGATATTCACAGCCCTCCTAACCCTTATCCTTCCTGGCATCC